>CAZGVQ010000034.1:0-13357 GCA_964529355.1 uncultured Acidimicrobiales bacterium | reverse complement strand
CCAGTAATGGTATTGGCTTGCATGTCATACCGGTAACAAATGTTCACGCTTTCGTCATATTTCTGGCGGCCCGATATCCCCATTGCTTCTGGCCGACCGGTCGCGCTAGGTTCAGCCCTTGGTCGCCAAACTCCACCAATGTAGTTTCCGAGCCGCCAAAAGCACGCAAAATCGTCGAAAGAACCCCCTGAAGAAGACCGTGTCGAGTTCGTTCACCCACCTCCATGTCCACACCGAATACTCGATGCTCGATGGAGCCGCACGTATCGACGATCTGGTTGCGGCCGCCGCCAACGATGGGCAGCCGGCCCTCGGAATCACCGACCACGGCAACATGTACGGGGTGCTCGACTTCTATAAGGCGTGTCATAAGCAGGGCATCAAGCCGATCATCGGCACCGAGGCCTACATGGCCCACGAACACCGCAGCGAGCGTCCGTCGCGTCGGGGCAAGGTCGATGACTCGGGCGGCGAGACCGACGGCGGAAAGAAGCTGTACTACCACCTCATTCTTCTGGCCGAGAACGACGTGGGCTACAAGAACCTCATCCAGGTCGCCAGTCGGGCGTTCATGGAGGGCTACTACTACAAGCCCCGCGTCGACTGGGAGGTGCTCGAACAGCACTCCGAAGGTCTCATCGCCACCACCGGGTGCCTCGGCGGTCACGTGTTGCAGGCGCTCATGCATGGCGACGAGAAGGGCGCCCTCGAAAAAGCGGCCCGACTCCAGGACATCTTTGGTCGCGACAACCTGTTCATCGAGCTCCAGGACCACGGCATCCCCGAGCAGATCCGCACCAATCCACAGCTCATCGAGATCGCCAAGAAGATCAACGCTCCGCTCCTGGCTACCAACGACAGCCACTACGTGCTCCGCGGCGACGCGGTATCGCATGACGCGCTGCTCTGCGTGCAGACCGGCTCGCTCCTGAGCGACCAGGACCGGTTCAAGTTTCACGGCGACGATCACTACCTCAAGTCGGCCACCGAAATGCGCCATATGTTTCGCGAGGTCGAAGTCTCGTGCGACAACACGCTGTGGATCGCCGAGCGCTGCAATGTCGAGATCGAGTTCGGCAAGCCGCTGCTGCCCAACTTCCCGCTACCCGAAGGGTTCGACAACGACGATGCCTATCTCGAACACCTGACCTTCGAAGGCGCAAAGAAGCGCTGGGGTGACAAGTTGCCCGATGAGGTGGTCGAGCGTCTGGCGTTCGAGCTCAAGATCATCCGCGACATGGGCTTCTCCAGCTACTTCCTCATCACCTGGGACCTCATCAAACACGCCCGCGACCTCGGCATCCGGGTTGGCCCCGGCCGTGGTTCGGCCGCTGGATGCGCCGTGGCCTACACGCTGTGGATCACCGACCTCGACCCCATCAAGTACGACCTGCTGTTCGAGCGATTCCTCAACCCGTCGCGTATCTCGATGCCCGATATCGACATGGACTTCGACTCTCGATACCGCGACGAGATGATTCGCTATTGCGCCGAACGGTACGGCCGCGACCACGTGGCCCAGATCGTCACGTTCAGCCAGATCAAAGCGCGCGCTGCGGTGCGCGACGCGGCTCGAGTGCTCGGCTATCCGTATGCGGTGGGCGACAAGGTTGCCAAGGCGATGCCGCCGCTCATCATGGGCCGCGACACGCCGTTGGCGGCGTGCTTCGTTGAGGAAAAGAAGTACGAGTCGGGCTACAAGATGGCCGGTGATCTTCGCGAGATGTACGAGGTCGACCCCGATGTGAAGCGGGTGGTCGATGTCGCGAAGGGTCTTGAAGGGATGCGTCGAAGCGACGGTATCCACGCGGCTGCGGTGGTGGTCACCAAGAACCCGCTCACCGACTATCTGCCGATTCAGCGCAAGCCCGAAGCCGGCACCCCCATCGAAGAAGCGCCGGTGGTCACCCAGTTCGAGATGAACGGCGTTGAGGAGCTCGGCCTGCTCAAGCTCGACTTCCTCGGCCTCCGGAACCTCGACGTGATCACCGACGCGCTGGCCCTCATCAAGGCGGCCCGCGGTATCGATGTCGATATCGACAACGTCGACCTCGAGGACGAGGAGACGTACAACCTGCTGGCGCGTGGCGACAGCATCGGTGTCTTCCAGCTCGAGAGCACGCCGATGCGGGCGCTCATGCGCTCACTGGCGCCCAGCAGTTTCGAGGACGTCGCGGCGCTTGTTGCTTTGTATCGACCCGGCCCGATGGCCGCGAATATGCACAACGACTACGCCGACCGCAAGAACGGCCGGCAGGAAGTCTCCTACATCCACCCCGACGCCGACGAGATCCTCGAGGACACCTATGGCCTGATGATCTATCAGGAGTCGGTGATGCGGATGGCGCAGAAGTTTGCCGGGTACTCGCTGGCCCAGGCCGACAACCTTCGCAAGGCCTGCGGCAAGAAGATCCGCGAGATGATGGTGAAGGAAAAGGCCGGCTTCGTCGACGGCGTCGAGGCCACCGGGTACGGCCGTGAGCTGGGCGAAGAGATGTTCGCCATCATCGAACAGTTCGCTGACTACGCCTTCAACAAGAGCCACTCCTATGGCTACGGGTTCATCGCCTACCAGATCGCTTACCTGAAGGCGCACTACCCGGTCGAGTACCTGGCGGCGCTGCTCACCAGCGTGAAGGGCAGCCTCGACAAAGCCGCCATCTACCTCAACGAATGCCGGGTCATGGGCATCGACGTGGTGGTGCCCGACATCAACACCGCTCGCATGGACTTCCATCCGCTGCCGCGGCTCGACGACGACCCCGAACCGATCGTGAAGGAGGCCGGACTCGGCCAGATCGTCTTTGGGCTGTCGGCGGTTCGCAACGTCGGCGAAGGACTTGTCGAGCGGCTTCTCGCCGAACGCGACGAGAACGGCGACTTCGAGGACTTTTACGACTTCTGCCAGCGTGTCGACTCCGAAGTGCTCAACAAGCGGGCGGTCGAATCGCTGATCCAGGCGGGCGCTTTCGATGCAATGGGGTACTCCCGCCAGGGGCTTCTCACCGTGTCGGCCGAGATCATCGACTACACACTGGCCCGCCGAAAGGAACACGACATGGGCGTGATGTCGTTGTTCGGCGAGGCCGAGGGCGGTCCGGTGTTCGACGAACGAACCGTGATCCCCGACATGGAGTTCGACAAGAGCATCAAGCTTCGTCGCGAAAAGGAGATGCTTGGCCTCTATATTTCCGACCATCCGCTTCTGGGATTCGAAGGGGTGGTTCGACGGAAATCCGATGGCTCGGTCAGCGAAACCCTCGAGTTGGAGGACGGTACCCGGGTCAAGGTGGGCGGGGTGGTCACCAACCTTCAGAAGAAGTGGACTCGCAAGGGCGACCTCATGGCCGTGTTCGAGCTCGAGGATCTCGAGGCGTCCATCGAGGTCATGGTGTTCCCGCGCACCATGCAGGAACACGGGCATAAGTTGGTCGACGATGCCATCGTTATCGTCGGCGCCCGCACCAACGGCAACGACGATGTGCCCAACCTGTTCGCGCAGACCATCGATGTACTCGATACCAGCGAGCTGTCAGAGTCGCGACCGCTGCGGTTGCGGGTGAACCCCAACGGCCTCGAGTCCAACACCATCGATCACCTCCGCGATCTGCTGCGTGCTCATCCGGGCGAGTCCTCGGTGTATCTGCATCTCGGCAACCAGGTGTTGCAGCTTCCCGGCGAAATCGCCGTCGATACCCAGGGCGGCCTGGTAGCCGAGCTCCGAGTGCTGCTGGGCCCCGACTCTGTCATCCGCGAGCGGCCTGTGGAAGAACCCGAGCAGCGGTACGCCTAGCCATACGACGCGCGTTCGGATGCTCACTTTGCGTGAAGTTGCCAATCCGCCTCAAAACCGGCTGGACTAGAGGGGGTCCAGTTCGCGGAAAACAGAGGTAGTGGCAGCGTTATGGCAATTGAGGTCGAGACCAAAGACTGCACCGCACTGAGCGATGCTGAGTTCGAGGAAATGGCCGATATGTGTGCGGAGGGGCCCTTCGCCTACGAGGCCGGGATGCTCTCCAAAGAAGCCGAGGACTGGGTGCTTGTCACGCAGGCCTATGAGGGCAACAAGCTCAAGGGTTTCTCGTTCTGCACGCTCGAAAGAATCGGCGGAACCCCAGCTGTTCTTGTGGGACTGGCGTCGGTAAAGCGCTCCTCGAAGCGTGACTCGATGCTGCGAGCCATCATGTCCGACCAGTTCCGTCGGGCGCTCATGGCGTTTCCCGACGAAGATGTCCTGGTCGGCGCCAAGTTGGTAAACGCATCAGGCTTCGATGCCTTCAAGGCACTCAGCGAGCCGATTCCTCGTCCCGACCACAAAGCGTCCGGCGAAGAGCGGGCGTGGGGTCGCCGACTTGCCAAGCGATTTGGTGTGCCGTCGTTGCGCTATGAAGATCGGGCGTTCATCGCTCGGGGTAGCGGCACCATGGCTTGTGTGTTCGACCACGAAGCACTCAAGCCCGAGAAGTTCGCCGACGACGTTGTCGCCCAGTTCGACGACGTCAAGGTCGCCAACGGAGACGTCCTGATGGGCTTCGCCTGGGCCATGGCCGAAGAGCTCGAGAAGCTCGGCTCCTAGTCGTTCGCTCCCCGAGGGTCATCGTGACGCGGGGCTTGCATGGAACTTCATGAGGCGCTGAGAACCCGACGGATGACCCGCGCCTTCACCGACGCTCCGGTCGAACCGCCGCTGCTCGACGACCTGCTCGATCAGGCCCGTCGGGCGCCGTCGGCCGGCAATACCCAGGGCACCGAGTTTCTGGTGCTCGACACCCCCGATCTGGTGGACGCCTACTGGTCGCTGACCCTGCCAGTCGAGCATCGCCCGGCCTTTCCCTGGCCCGACCTGTTGCGGGCGCCGGTGTTATGTATCCCGCTCGTCGACCCCACGGCTTACGTGCGGCGATACGCCGAAGCCGACAAGGTGCGGACCGGTCTGGGGGAGTCCGCTGATGCTTGGGCGGTGCCGTATTGGTTCGTCGATGGCGGCATGGTGGTGCAGAACCTTCTGCTGCTGGCCCACGCCGAGGGTCTTGGGGCGTTGTTCTTCGGGTTGTTCGACAACGAGCGGGTGGTGCTCGACCACTTTGAGGTACCCGCGCATCTCCGGGCGCTCGGCACGGTGGCCATCGGCCATCCCGCGGCGCAACAGCGTCGAAGCTCGTCACAACATCGACAACATAAGCAACTCCCACAACTTGTTCATCGCGGCGCGTATGCTGAAAGGCATCGCACCGAGCAACCCGACTGACCGAGCCCTCACCGAGAACCCCCGCCCTCTCGTCCATGCTGACGAGAACCTTGTGGTGTTCTGGTCGGGAAAATCGGCGTGTACCTCGGTGCTGCGATGGACCTTCCACCGCATGGGTCTACTTGAAGCCGCCGACTACTACGGCTGGATTCATCAGTTCCGCACCAAGGTGTACTACGAGTCGGCGCGCTACAAGCGGGTGGTGCAGCGCTACGACCAACGCAGGTATCGCCACATTCGGGTGGTTCGCGACCCCTTTGCCCGCACGGTGAGCGCCTATCTGCACTCACTGGAACAGGGATATGAGCGCGAGCGGATCGCCCGGTACCTCACCATCGATCGGCCCTACTCGTTTGCCGAATTTGTCGGGTATCTCCGTACCGTCGATCTCGATGTGCACAACATTCACTTCTGCCGGCAGTCAAGTGCCGCAGAGCGAGCCGGCGAGATCACGCTCGATCATGTGATCCGGGTTGAGGATGGCCTCTTCGACCGTCTTCAGGATGTCGAGTGCGCCCTGGGGCTCACCGTCACCGATTTCGATGCGGTGAAGATTCAAAGCAAACATCGCAGCGACTACTCGGCGGCCGCCGGTTTCGTGGGCGACCAGAAGCACGCCCCCGGCACTCGGGTGAGTGCGCCCGCGTATCAGTGGTTCTACAACGAGGAACTTCGCGCCCTCGTGGCCCGTCTCTACGCCAGCGATTTCGAACGCTACGGGTACACAACCTCGCTGGTGGCTCCGGCACGTGGGCCGCGGCGCCTGCACGACGCAGCCTGACCCACGCTCACGCTTTAGGCTGCGATCGTGAAGCGATGGTTGCTCGGGGCCCGACCTCGTACACTTCCCGCGGCGATTGTTCCGGTAGCGGTGGGAACTGCGGCAGCGGCGGGCTCGGGGATCATCTGGTGGCGGGCAGTTGCAGCACTGGTTGTTTCGATGGCGCTGCAGGTGGGCACGAACTTCGCCAACGACTACAGCGACGGCATTCGAGGCACCGATGGCGAGACCCGCGTTGGCCCACCACGCCTGGTTGGCGATGGCCTCGCGACCCCGGGTGAGGTGAAGCGGGCCGCGTTCGCATCGTTTGGGCTGGCCGCGGTTGTTGGTTTGGCACTGTCGATTGCCGTGGGACCCGAGCTGATCGTGGTCGGCGCCGCTTCGATCGCCGCCGGCTGGTTCTATACCGGCGGTCCTCGACCCTACGGGTATGCCGGTCTCGGTGAAGTGTTTGTGTTTGTGTTCTTCGGGCTGGTCGCCACCATCGGCTCGGCGTACATCCACACCGAAACCATCCGTTCGCTCGACATTCTGGCCGGCGTAGCCGTGGGGTTCCCGGTTACCGCGCTGCTCATCATCAATAACCTGCGCGATATTCCGGGCGATACCGAGTCGGGCAAGCGCACCCTGGCGGTCCGCCTCGGCGATCCCGCCACCCGCAACTTCTATACCGCCGTGCTACTTGGCGGGTATGCACTCTTGATTCCCCTGGCGGTTCAGCGACCCGCAGCGGCGATTGCCTTTGCCACGCTCCCGTTTGCGTTTCAGGCCCTCAAGATGGTGCGCGACGGCGCGGTTGGCCGCGAACTTATTGCCGTCCTGGGTGCCACCGGTCGCGTCGAGCTACTTCACGGTCTGGCGTTGGCGCTGGGGCTTGCGATTTCTGCCTGAACGTACGGTCGCTAGCGGCGAGTACCGACGATGAGCTGGGTGAGCCCACCGGACAACAGGATCCGTTCGGCATCTTCGAAGCCGGCATCGCGGAGATCGCCCATCATCTGTGAGGGCTCGGGCAGATAGGCGAGCGATCGAGGCAGATAGGAGTAGGCCGCCTTGTCCGAAAGCAGCCCACCGATGACTGGCACCACTTTGCCGAAGTACACGTCGTAACCCATCCTCATCAGCGGATTGTCGGGTGCGCAGACATCGAGGAGGGCGATGCGTCCACCCGGCCGTACCACTCGTGCCAACTCATGAAAGAACGGTTTCAGCTCGACGAAGTTGCGCAGCGCGAACCCACAGGTTGCGCCATCGACCGAGCCGGGCCGAATCGGCAGGCTGAGGGCGTCGCCCTGGACGAGCGGTGCCTCGGTGCGAGCGTTGGCGAGCATGCCGATCGAGAGATCGAACCCCAGAGGACTCAGCCCGCCATTGGCGAGGTCGCGACAGAAATCGCCCGTGCCGCACGCCAGGTCGATCACCGTCGAACCCTCGGGCAGGTTGAGATCGCGCACCGTTTGTTTGCGCCACTTCACATCGAGGCGAAAGGTCATGAGCCGGTTGATGAAGTCATAGCGCGGCGCAATGGCGTCGAACATCGACTGCACCGCCTCGACCTTTTCGTCACCGGTCGGCAGCACATCGCCGCTTGGCATTGAATGCGCTGGCGGTGTCTCTGCGGTGGTGCTCATGATTGGTAGTTTGCCAGCTTGCTAGCGAGAGTTGCGGTGCGTAGGCGCGTTGATTTTGGTCACAGTCGGTGTGGTCGCAGCCTCCGCCGAGATCGAGTTGGCTCGCAGTTGGCCGCACGCCGCATCGATATCGGTGCCACGATTCCGTCGGACGGTGGCATTGACGCCCAGACCGATGAGCAGATCGGCAAATTCCCGGACCCTGGCCGGGGGAGTGCCTTGCGTGAGGTAGCCCGGCGTGGGGTTGAGCGGAATCAGGTTTACATGTGCCCGGAGCGGGTGGGTCAACGCAGCCAACTCGTGAGCATCACTGTCTCGATCGTTGACGCCATCGATGAGGGCCCACTCGAAGGAGACCCGACGTCCCTTCTTGTCGAAATAGTCGTGGCAAGCATCGAGCAGGTCGGCGATGGGATACCGCTTGTTGATGGGCACCATTTCGTCGCGAAGGGTGTCGTTTGCGGCATGAAGACTCACCGCCAGATTCACCGGCAAGGGGGCTTCGGCAAGCTGGCGAATGCCTGGGATCAGGCCCACGGTGGAGATGGTGAGGTGGCGGGCCCCGATGCCGAAGTCGCCATGGAGCCGCTCGACCGCGCCCCACACCGGGTCGAAGTTGGCCATTGGTTCGCCCATGCCCATGAACACGATGTTGGACACCCGCTTCTCGCCGGCCACCCGGCGAGCCCGAATGACCTGTTCGACAATCTCGCCCACCGAGAGGTGACGTTCGAAGCCCGCCTGCCCGGTGGCACAGAAGCCGCACGCCATGGCACAACCGGCCTGACTGCTGATGCACACCGTCGATCGGTCTCGGTAGTGCATCAGCACCGTCTCGACCGCTGCACCGCCGCGAAGGTCCCAAAGCCACTTCACGGTGTCGCCCCGATCGCTGACCGACTCGGTATTCAGCTCGAGCGCCGCCGGAAGCTTCTCGCTGAGTTCGGAGCGGAGCTTCGCTGGAAGGGTGGAGATATCGGCGAGGTCGACGCCATCGGTGTATAAACCCTGCCAGAGTTGGTCGACCCGGTACCCAGGTAAGCCATCGAGGTACTCGGCGATCTGCTCGCGGGTCAGGTCATAGACGGTGGGTTCAGGTGAGGCGGCCACGGCTAGTCGATGGGGGCGATGTGGACTTCGAAGGCCCGGTCGGTGCGGTGGCGCTCAAAACCAATGCGCTCGTAGGTGGCGTTGGCCGCATCGTTGTCGGATTCGACGTACAACATCCCGTCAGCGATGTCCTGGTCGGCCAGCCACCGAAGCCCGGCCATGGTCATCGGGATACCCAGGCCCTTACCATGAAAGTCAGGATGCACGGCAATGACGTAGATCTCGCCCAGCCGCGGATCGGTGGCCGTGGGCTCGTGAATCTTGGTCCAGCAGAAGCCGGCAAGCCGATCGGTGCCCTCGTGGTTACGCCGATGCAGGAGGAAACCCTCGGGCCGGTACCACGGTTCGCCCATCGTGGCTTCGACGTCGCGTCGGGTCAGGCCACCCTGTTCGGGGTGCCAGGCGAAGGCCCGGTTGTTGGCATCGATGAACTCATCGATGTCGGATGGTTCGAACGCCCGAACCTCGAGCGGCGGCCGGGTGTCGGTAACCGGGAGGTTGACCCGAAGCTGAAACAGGTCGCGATAGGACGTGAATCCGGCACCGACTGGCCCTTCGTCGTCGCCTGGCTCGACGCCATGGATCCAGAACTCGGCCCGTCCGCCGCCCTTCCCGGCAATCGTGGCCGTCACCTGGACAAGCGCGGCGGTCACCGTTGCCGGGTCATGGCGGTCGATGTCGCCATCGATGAGCCACCCGTTGCGAGTGGCTTGGGCACGGAGAGGCGAGGGCGGGGTCACCCTGTCGAGGCTACCGGTCAGCCTCAGCGAGGGACGAGGTCGAGAATCCCGACCTCGGGCGGAACTCCAAAGCGAATCTGCGGCGCCTGGTTGCGTTCGAGGCCGACACCAGCCGACACATAGAGCGCTCGTCCGTTCACGATCGATGCACCTCCGCCGGCCGCGCTGCGGGGAACATCGCTGAACGTCACGAGGGGGCCGAGTCCCGGAACCGCAACCTGGCCTCCATGGGTATGGCCGGCGATCACCAGGTCTACCGGTGTCGACTCGTCGAGGCCGAGCACCGCATCGGGGCGATGACTCACCATGATGGTGAGCTGATCATCTGGTACCGACCGGAGTTCGGCGAGGAGTGACTCGTCGATGGACGACCGCTCGCCGACGGGCAGCGTGGTACCGGCGATAACGATGTCCTGCCCAGCCACGTCGTGTTCCCAGATCTCGTTGGCCAGAAGGACAACGCCCGTTTCGTCGGCCAAGCCTTGAAGTCCTGGCAGGTTGTCGGTATCGCCGACCACCATCACCACGTGGTGGGTCGTGTCGATGAGCGCGCCGAGCAGTTCGACCAAATCAGGGCGCAGCTCTCTGAATCGTTGGGGAGACGCAGCCCACAGGTCGCCAGGTAGCACCACCAGATCAGGCTCGGACTCGATGGCGCGGTTGATCGCCGCCCACTCGTGGTCGCCCACATTCGGCGATTGCAGGTCGGCGATGACCGCCACCCGGATCGGTCCGGTGGTGTCGCCCAGCACGATGGTCTGGCTGTCGGTGACGAGGCGGTCGGGCTCGACATGGGTGGCGTACCACCCAATGCCTGCCGGGAGGATGCCGATGGCCAGCAAAATGTAGTTCAGATTGGCGAGCCGTCGTTTGGTACCCCTCAGACGGGCCCAACCGGTGCCGAGTAGCAAGAAACTTGTGAGCGGAATCGACACCACCACGGCGAGGTAGACGATATGGGTTACGCCGAAAAAGTCGAGGTCGCTGACGATTGCGTGCACGACAAGTGCGAGGACGGAGAACCAAAAGAGCGCAAAGAGGGCCCGGCCCATTGCGGGAAGTGATGGCAACGGGTCGGACCGTTGTGCCACCAGGAAAGACGCGACGGCCACGAGGATGGATCCGAGGAGAAGTTGTGAGCTGAAACTCATGGATTTTCAGTTTTGCACAAGGTGTGTGAGGGGATGCGGCAGCCTGATCGTTGCAACGTCAAGGACGGAACATTGTTCGGCGAGGAAATTGGGGGGTGCGGTGAGTTGCTCTAGGACGAAATGGTCAGTTATAGTCGTTTACATAACCGGGATCCGCCACCTGGTACAAGAAGCGACACAGGGATCCGCCGCCCAGTGTCGTCGAACCGGCGCCCTTCGGGGCGCCGGTTCTGCTTTTACGGGTCGTCTCTTTGGTCGTTCGCTCGCGAGCTCGCTCTCTCTTCGCTTCGCTATGTCCCGCTAGCTTCAACCTCGGCGGAGGACGCGCCCCACCCCGATCCCGAAATTTTCGCGGTTGGCCACATCTGGTGTGGTCAAGCGCGATCAGATCGTCTTGTAACCCCCTTCTCTACCGTTCTTCTAGATCCTTCAGGATTGCTCCTAGGCGTCTTCCTGCGGAGAGAAGGTTTCGTTCTACTTCGTAGAGGCGCACCGAGAGGTCTTCGTCAGCTCCGCCGGCGTAGGAGTCGGCCACGTTGACGATTCGTTCGGCGAGATCCTCGAGACCGGTTTTGACCGAGGACAGGTTTGCGGCATCGCTTTGAAAGCTCACACGGGACACCCTAGAGATACCGGGGACATCCGAGAGCTATTGGGGAAACAACCAGCGCCGGGAAAGCTACCTTTGGAGTAATGAGTTCCCAGGACCCCTCGGTGATCCGCCCACAGCTTCGCAACGACCTCCAGGCCCTGGAGGGATACCACTCGCCCCAACTCGATGTCGAGGTGCGGCTCAACACCAACGAGTCGCCCGTTCCTCCACCCGCCGAGTTTCAGGATGCGGTGGCCGAAGCGGTCCGTGGTGTGCAGTGGAACCGGTATCCCGAGCGGGCCGCCACCGAACTGCGCGCCAAACTGGCGGCCCGGTATGGGGTTCAACCCTCCCAGGTCTTCGCGGCCAATGGCTCGAACGAAGTGATTCAGAGCGTGCTTTTGGCCTACGGCGGTCCGGGGCGTTCGGCGGCGGTCTTTGAGCCCACCTATGCCATGCACAGCCAAATCGCCCGGTCGACATCCACCGACGTGGTTGTGGGGGAGCGCAACGAGGATTTCAGCCTCGACATGGACGAAGTGCGACGGGTGGTGACCGACCACCAACCGGCGGTGGTGTTCCTGTGTTCGCCCAACAACCCCACCGGCATCGTCGATCCTCCTGAGACGGTGGACGAGGTGCTCACGATGGTCGAGTCCTACGGAGGTCTGTTGTTTGTCGATGAGGCCTACGGGCAGTTTTCGCCCGTGTCGGCCACCACGCTGCTCGGCGAAGATCGGTCGCTGGTGGTCTCTCGAACCTTCTCAAAAACCTGGTCGATGGCGGCCGCTCGACTGGGGTATCTCCTCGGGCCGTCCTGGCTCATCGAATCGCTCGACCTCGTCGTGTTGCCCTACCACCTCGACGCGGTAACCCAGATCGCCGGCACCACCGCACTCGACTACGCCGAGGCGATGGACGCACGGGTGGCGACGCTGGTGGAAGAACGGGGCCGTCTGGTGGCCCAGATGGCCGAGCTTCCTCTGGAGATCTGGCCCTCGGGAGCCAACTTTGTGTTGTTCCGGCCAACCGATGTCGATGGCGAAGCTCTTTGGCGACAGCTCGTCGATCGATCGGTGTTGGTGCGAAACTGTTCTTCGTGGGATCGCCTCGACGGGTGTCTCCGGGTAACCATCGGAACTCCAGATGAGGACGACCGGTTTCTCGAAGCACTCCGAGCTGCGATCTCTCCGTAATTTCACACAGAGAGCATCGACGTCATGAGCCGCACGGCCAGCAGAGAACGCAACACCAAGGAGACCCAGATCTCCATCGAGATCGAGATCGACGGGTCCGGAGCTACCGACTGCTCCACCGGCCTGCCGTTCTTTGATCACATGCTCGATCAGCTCGGACGTCACGGCGGGTTCGACCTGACGGTCAAGGCGGTCGGCGATCTGCATATCGACAGCCATCACACCGTCGAGGACACCGGCATTCTCCTCGGCGAGGCGTTTCGTGAAGCGATGGGCGACAAGGTGGGCGTGCGCCGTTTCGCTTCCAACCGGGTCCCACTCGACGAAGCACTCGTCGAGTGCTCGCTCGATCTCTCGGGTCGACCGTACTTCCACTACGACGTCGAGTTTCCGGGCGAGAAGATCCTTGGCGATCCGCCGTTCGATCCGCAGCTCTGCGAAGAATTCTGGCGGGCGTTTGTGATGTCGTCACACATGACCCTGCACCTCACGTCGGTACGAGGCAAGAACACTCACCACCTCATCGAAGCGAGCTTCAAGGGCGTGGCCCGGGCACTTCGCGATGCCGTCCGGGTTGAAGGCGGCGGACTGCCGAGCACCAAGGGCGTCCTGTGACCCGCCCCCTCGTTGCGGTTCTCGACTACGGCATTGGAAATCTCCGGTCGGCACAAAAGAGTCTTGAGCGGGTCGGGGCCGACGCACGCCTCACTGCCGACGCTGGTCTCATCGCCGATGCCGCAGCGGTTGTGCTGCCGGGCGTCGGAGCCTTTGGCCCGGTCGTCGAAGCCATTCGTGAGGCCGGGCTCGACCAGATCGCCATCGACGCGGCGGCTTCGGGCCGTCCGTTCCTCGGAATCTGTGTGGGTATGCAGGCGATGTATGAGGGCAGCGAGGAGTCGCCCGGCGTC
>CAZGVQ010000033.1:10892-13533 GCA_964529355.1 uncultured Acidimicrobiales bacterium | reverse complement strand
GCAAATACATGGGTGTTGAGGCTCTGGACCACCAGATCGATTGCACCCAACTGCACCCGGAAGTTTCGATTGATGTGCCCTCCTACCAGAGGGTTGACCCACTCAGGCGGAGCACCGAGAAACGCTTCGGCCGCCGCCATCACATCGGCGGGCATCTCGGCAACGGCCATCAGGCCACGATGTTCACAAGTTTCGGGGCGCGAACGATGACCTTCTTGGGGTCGCCGTCGAGAAACTCCTGCACCTTCGCCGACGCCAGAGCCAGCGCTTCGGCATCGGCTTCGGAAATGTCTACGGGGACCTCGATGCGATCGCGCAGTTTTCCGTTGACCTGAACGATCATCGTCGCGTTGGCCTCGACCAGCTTGGACTCGTCGGCAACCGGCCACTCGGTTTCGTGGATGTGCTGGCCGTGCCGCATCTCCCAGAGCTCAGCCGCCATGTGAGGAACCGGGGGTGCCAACAGCTTCAACAAGGTGTCGACCGCGAAGTCCAGGGTTTCGCCGTGGGGGCCATCCTCGGCCTGCACGTACTTGTAGAGCTCGTTGGTGAACTCCATGTACGCGGCAACCGCGGTGTTGTAGGACCAACGCTCGAAGTCGTCGGTGACCCGCTTGATGAGCTTGTGGGTTGCCTTGTCGGCAGCCACATCGGCATCGGTGAGTTCGCCGGTGCGGCGGTTCTCAATTTCGGCGGTCGACGCAGCCAGTCGCCAAACGCGGCCGAGGTAACGGCTGCACCCGTCGAGCTGAAAATCCTCCCAGTCGACATCTTCGGCTGGCGGCTTCACCTGCAGAATCGCCAGGCGCAGCGCGTCGGCACCATGCTCGGCGATGATGGCCTCGGGCGCGACCAGGTTGCCCTTGGACTTCGACATCTTGCCGCCGCCCATACGCACCATGCCCTGGGTGAACAGTCGCTCGAATGGCTCGCGCAGGTCCTTGGGGGCAATGCCCAAATCGGCCAGTGCCTTGGTGTAGAAGCGCGCGTAGAGCAGGTGCAGGATCGCGTGCTCCACACCGCCGATGTACTGATCGACGGGCAACCAGCGCTGCACCGCTTCGATGCTGAAGGGCTGCTCGGTGTTGAAGGCGTCGGCGAATCGCAGGAAGTACCACGAGCTGTCGACGAAGGTGTCCATCGTGTCGGTTTCGCGGGTGGCCGGTTTGCCGCAACCAGGGCACGTGGTGTGGAGAAAGCCCTTGTGGGTGGCCAACGGCGACTTGCCGGTGGACTCGAACTCGACATCATCGGGAGCCACAACGGGCAGCTGATCGTCGGGTACCAACTGCTCGCCACAGTCGTCGCAGTAAATAATGGGAATCGGGCAACCCCAGAACCGCTGGCGCGACAGCAGCCAGTCGCGCAGGCGGAAGTTGACCCGACCCTCGCCGAGTCCTTCGTCGGCCAGCCACGAAATCGCTTTGGCCTTGGCTTCGACTACTCCCATCCCGTCGAGCCATTGACTATTGATGGCCTCGCCGTCGCCGGTGAACGCCTCGCCCTCGAAGTCTTCGGGTGGTTGCACCGTGCGGATAATCGGCAGGTCGTACGCCTTGGCGAAATCCCAGTCGCGTTGATCCTGCCCAGGCACTGCCATGATGGCACCTGTGCCGTAGGTGGTCAGCACATAGTCGGCCAGGAACAGTGGGATCGCCTCGCCGGTGAACGGGTTGATGACGTTGGTTCCGGTGGCGACGCCGCGCTTTTCGATCGGCCCTTCTGTCGAGAGACGATCGATCTCGCTCTTCTCGGCCACATCGCCACGAAAAGCCGTGACAGCCTCGCGCTGGGCCTCGGTGGTGAGCTCGTTGACCCGCGGATGCTCGGGAGCCATGACCGCAAAGGTCATACCAAAGCCCGTGTCTGGTCGGGTGGTGTACACGGCGAGGCCAGGAACATCGGTTCGGGCATTGCCGTCAGCGTCGGCGATGGGCAGCGCGAACTCGGCGCCCTCGCTTCTGCCGATCCAGTTGGTCTGCATGGTCTTGACCCGCTGGGGCCAATCGAGACCGTCGAGGTCGTCGAGCAACTCCTGGGCGTACTCGGTGATCTTGTAGAACCACTGCACCTTGTCGACCCGCTCGACCAGGTCGCCCGAACGCTCGCAGGTTCCGTCGCCCAGCACCTGCTCGTTGGCCAGAACGGTGCCACAGCCTGGGCACCAGTTCACGGGCGCCTCGGCCCGATAGGCCAGACCAGCGTTGTAGAACTGCTTGAAGATCCACTGACCCCACTTCATGTACTCGGGGTCGTGGCTCTTCACCATTCGGCGCCAGTCGTACACGGCGCCGATACCGGTGAGCGATGCCGACAACTCTTCGATGCGGGCATCGGTGTACAGACGAGGATGCTCGCCCGTCTTCATCGCCGCGTTCTCGGCGGGCAGACCAAAGCTGTCGAAACCAATGGGCGACAACACCCCGTAACCGTTCATGGTGCGGTAGCGAACCAGCAGGTCGCCGAAGGTGTAGTTGCGAACATGGCCGATGTGGGCCTTGCCGCTGGGGTACGGGTACATCGACAACACATAGGTGGTGGGTCGAGGGTCGTCGTTGTCGATTTCGTAGGTCTTGTCGTCGAGCCATCGCTGCTGCCAGCGGGTCTCAAAGTCCGACGGGTGGTAACCGTTTGCCATAGA
>CAZGVQ010000033.1:1368-10792 GCA_964529355.1 uncultured Acidimicrobiales bacterium | reverse complement strand
ATCGCTGCTGCCAGCGGGTCTCAAAGTCCGACGGGTGGTAACCGTTTGCCATAGACGTTCAAGCCTACGACGCCACAAATGGAATGGCTGCGCTTTGCGGGTTCGATCGACTGGTCCGAGCACCCGGCAGACTCCGCAAAGAACTTCAGCCCGTGTTCGCCACTGTCGACGGCGATGCTAGAGTTCGTGCTTCGAATGGGGCTGTAGCTCAGTTGGCTAGAGTGCTTCCGTGGCACGGAAGAAGTCGCGGGTTCGATTCCCGCCAGCTCCACTTGAATTCCTGACCAGCCAGTCGGGATGATTTGCGAAACCAACCCCGATCAGTCGGCTCAGCCAACTGGTCGGGGTTGTTCGCGTCTAAGTGCTAGACGCCGCTGGTGCGCCCGACATCGGTGGCCCAACACCCTCGGCCCGCGTTGTGAATGCGTACCAGCTCGGCTTCGTCGTCGCCGAAGAACTTCCCGAGGGTATCGGCGAGATGAGACCCATCGATCACTTCGGCATCGATCATCATCTCCTCCTTGTTGAACGAGCGGACCGATAGCTGTCGGCGGGTCAGCTGCAACGGGAGGCTCTGCTCATTGGATTCCCGAACGCTTGGACAGGCGAATCGGTGGAGAAAGATCGGACTCGCCGATCGGTACGGCGACTCCGCGGTGAACGGATCGTAAGAAACAAGGATGAGCTCGTCGCCGATTTCGGCATCGCGCAGACATTGACGGCACGGATAGCCAGGTTCGGAGTCGGCTATGTACACCTCACCGCCCGACGCTCGCAGTCGGTCAGCGTCGACGTCAGAGATGGGTTGGAGCTGAAATGTTGTGTTGTGCATACATCCAGTTTCACAAGACCAACCGACAAAGTCTGGCGGATTTCGGACACCATGGTCGTGAGACCGAACCCCTTTACAAAGAGACTCAAACTGGTACCTTGTGCGTTATCCACCACTCTCCGTGGTTTTTATTGCCTTCCCCAAGGATCTGCGTTTCATGTACCAGAAGCGATCGTTTCCCTCGTTGCTCATCGCAGCGTTGACCGCTGCCCTTATCGCTGCACTTTGCGGGTCGGTGGCCACCGCCACCTCCGCGGCCGCTCAGGGTGACCAACCATCAACACCGTTGGTCGCCGACGAGCTGCTGTTCGACCCCGTAGCGGCCGGATACGACGACAGCCTCGACCGTCTTCAGGTGGACACCAACGGCACCATCGCGGCCGCCGTGGTAACCCGCGACAACCGACACCAGGTGATCACCCTCGACCTGGATAGTGGCGAAATCACCGAGATCGGACGTCTCACCGGTGCCGAGCCACGCATCCTGCTGAGCGACAACGGCACCACCCTGGTACTGCAGTACGCAAACGGCGAGCCAACCGCTCCCGCAACCTCCACGATCTTCAACCTCACCAACGGGCAGAGCCAAGGCCTGGCGTTCACCGGCTTCCTCCATGACCTGTCTGCAAACGGGTCCTTCGCCTCGGGCATCAACTTCGACCCGGCTTCCGAAGGCTTCCGGGTATTCCGCGTGAATACCCGTACCGGAGCGACCTAGCTGCTCCCCGAGTTCGGCAACGCGAACGCTGGCGAACTGGCAAACACGGCGATCAGCGGTGACGCATCCGTCATCGCTGCCTACACCGATGTCGGGCGCCTCTTCACCATCGACCTCGAGGCTGGGTCGCCCGCTTGGCAGAACCACGGCAAGACCCACGCCCCAATCGTCCGCTTGGACGGAGTGCAATTCTGGAACACGACCGTCGACCTCTCGTTCAACGGCACGCTTGTCGCCTTCCAAGGCGACCGGCCAACGGTGAAGAACCTCGTCTCGGGCAACCGGAAGGTACTTCCGGCACGCCTTAGCCAGGTCATCGGCTACGGCATCGACATCTCCCCCGACGGCAAGCTGGTCGGTTTCGAGACCCGCGCCGCCGTCTCGCCCTACGACAGCGACGACGAGAACTTCGACGACTTCACCGGCGAACTTGGCACCCGCGACGTGTACCTCTGGGAGCACGGCACCGGCGACGTCACCTGGGGCTCGGTACGAAGCGACCTTGACTCCATCGGCGGCGGAGGACACGCAGCCAACATCATCGGCACGTCGCTCGATCAGCTCATCTACGCCGGTCAGGCATCAGCGGTTCAACTCTCCGACACCACCGAGAACGCCATCCTTCGTGCGACCCCGCTGGACCGCTCCGAAGCGACCTGCGCCGGAATCGAAGCAACGGTTCTCCTCATCCTCGGCGATACGCCCACCAGCGGCAACGACGTCATCATCGGAACCGCGGCCAACGACCGGATTAGCGGAGGCGACGGCGACGACGTGATCTGCGGCGGATCGGGCGACGACACGATCAACGGTGGCACGGGCAACGACCTCATCCTCGACGGCCCCGACGACGATACGGTCAATGCCGGGCCCGGCAACGACACCATCGAAGGATTCGGACTGTTCTACTTCCGAAACATCTGTAGCCAGCCGGAGACCTACAGCGGTGGCGGCGGCAACGACACCATTACCGGCGTCGCACGCAACCCGCACGTCGACGAATTGGCAGACTGCCCGGCCGTAGCCCCGCTGCGGGTCAATGGCGGTGGCGGCGCCGACACCATCACCATCGCCGGTGGCCCCTTCCTCATCAATGGTGGGTCGGGCAAAGACACCCTCAACGGCTTCAACAGCTCCGCCGGAGTAATCAACGGCGGGTCTGGTCGCGACACCATCGCCGGCGCGGCGACGGCCAACGGCGGCTCGGGTAGCGACACCATCTCGGGCACGGGCGGCATCGACGTACTGTCCGGCGGCAAAGGCGACGACATCATCAACGGCGGCCGAGGCGACGACATCATCAACGGTGGCGCCGGCAAGGACGACTTGAACGGTGGCTCCGGAGCCGACGTGCTCGCCGGCGACGGCGCCCGCGACAGTCTGGACGGCGGCGCAGGCTCTGACGTGTGTATCGATGCACGCGGCACCACCTTTGAGCGGTGCGAGGTTCGCCAGCGCGCCTAATCAGGACCCGACTACGTTTGAGTCGGTGTCCGACCAAGAGCTGTTGGCAGCCTTTGCCGATGATGGAACTTCACTGGGAGCGCTGCCCCGCAATGAAGTTCACGAGCATGGCTATTGGCACGAGGTGTTCCATTGCCTTGTCGTCGCCCACCGGAGCGGGGTGCCAACCGCGGTGCTCCAACGCCGATCAGCTTCCAAGAAGGCGTTCCCGGGACTTCTCGACCTGAGCGCGGCCGGGCACATCCTGGCCGAGGAGACGGTGGCCGACGGCGTCCGTGAGCTGCATGAAGAACTGGGCATTACCCCGGCGTTCGCCGACCTGGCTTTGCTCGGCACGTTCCGGATTGCTGACTCGGACCCCGCGGCCGAAGGGAAGAATCGCGAGATCGTGCACACCTTTCTGCTCCGCGACGACCGACCGCTGGTCGACTATCAGCCCGACCCGGTTGAGCTGGCTGGTGTCGCCGAACTCTCGCTCGACGACCTCGAAAGCCTCTTCGCCGTCCCCGGTGCACTTGCCCAGGTGGACGAGGTCGCCCTCGATGGCTCACACCGCACCTTCGTCGCCACCGTGGCTGACCTGGTACCCGATGTCGACGGCTATTGGCCCGCCATGCTGCAGGCCGCTCGCACCGAACTCGGCGAGCACCCACGCCGCTAGGCCCACACAGCCGCTGACACCTTCGCGTCACGGGGCAACATCGCGAACTCAAATTGCAACCCGTGCCGCCGATCGGAACGCAACCCTCGCAGCTGAAGGTGCAACCGATGCCAACCTCAATCTCCCGCTTTTCCCGTGTCGCCGTGATTCTGGCGCTCATCATCCCCTTTCTGAGCCTCACCGCCGGTCCAGCGGCCGCACAGGCCACCAGCTGCGGCATAGCGCCCGCCGGCTACAACGTCATCGAATCCGACGACGCGATCATCGCTGGAACCCAGGGTGACGACTTCATTTGCGCCGGCCCCTCAGCCAACTTCATTCGCGCCAAGGGTGGCGACGACATCATCCATGGCGGTGGCGGCGCCGACACCATCAAAGCTGGCGGCGGCGCGGACATCGTTTATGCAGGCCCCGGCAAAGACCTCGTCCGCGGCGGCGCAGGTGCCGACACCATCGAGGGCGGTGCCGGCGACGACACGCTTATCGGCCAGGGCGGCAACGACACGATCGTCGGCATGAGTGGCGACGACATCATCCGCGGAAAGAAGGGTGACGACACGCTCGACGGTCGCGGCGGCAAGGACATCATCCGCGGCGACGTTGGCAACGACCTTCTCTTTGGCGACGCCAACGCAGACCTGCTCATCGGCGGACCCGGAAACGACGAACTCTACGGCGGTGGCGGCGACGACGATCTTCGCGGCGGCGCCAACGACGACTTTCTCGACGGCGGCACCGATGATGACCTCGTCAACGGAGGCACCGGCGTCGACACCATTTCGGGCGGCAGCGGCATCGATATCGTCGACGGTGGAGGCGGTCAGGACAATTGTGCGCTGTTCGGCACGCAGTCCAACTGCGAAACCACCGACGTGCCGACCGGGCCCGCGGCACCTATTGCCACCGACGACATGGCATTCACCGATGAGGAATCACCCGTCGTCGTCAACGTGTTGGTGAACGACATCGACGCCAACGGCGACCCGCTGACCATCAGTAACGTCACCAGCAACGGGCCAGCGCTCGTGCTTATCGACAACACCACGGGCACGATCAGCTTTGACCCCACCGGCGTCCTCGACGCGACACCGGCGGGTGGCTCGGCGATCGAGACCTTCACCTACGAGATCAGCGACGGTGCGCTCACCGACACCGCCACCGTCACCGTCATCGTGGAAGGCCTCAACGACGCGCCCAAGGCGGCCAACGATCTCGCGACCGGTGACGGAATCGCTCCGGTTGAGGTCAACGTACTCGCCAACGATTTCGATATCGACGGCGACGCTCTCGTGTTCTTCGGTACCCCCAGCGGCGGACAGGGGTACCCGGGCGGCGCAATCATTATCGAACCGACCGGCACCACCACCGGCACGATCCGCTGGGACCCCAGTGACGCCGCAAACGGTGGAGCAAATGCCTACGTGCCGGTCAACGGCGACATCGTGCGCATCACCTACACCGTCGTCGACCCCTCAGGCGACTTCGATACCGGCACCTTCGAGATCGAGGTAGTGGTTTAGGAGGATTGCCACATGACTCGAGGGCGATCGCCCCAGAGTCTTTCGAGTTCGTAGTACTCGCGCACTTCTGTGGAAAAGACGTGCACGACGAACGCGCCAAAATCCATGAGTACCCACGCCGAAGTGTCGAGGCCCTCGATACGGAGGGGCTTTGGGCCACCAGCCCGCGTGATGTCTTCCTCCACCGCTTCCACGATGGCGCGAACCTGGCGGCTATTCGCGCCGCTCGTGATGACGAAATAGTCCGTGATGGCCATCACATCGCCCACATCGATCACGATGGTGTCGGTGGCGATCTTGTCGTCAGCCGCCCGCGCTGCCAGGACGTGCCATGGCGGAGTTGCGTCGGTGCTGTCGGTCATTCCCCGGGACGGTAATCGCTGCCAAGGGTGACCACCACGTCGACCGTGCTGTCTTCGACATCAAAGAACCGCAACTCAACGTCGCCGAGCTGGGCAGCCAGGTTCTCGGCATACTCGACGTCCTCGGCCTTGTAGTAGTGCACCCGAGTCGTCGATACCCCAAATACCTGAGCGTTGCCGACGACCGACAACAAACCGCCTGATTGAACCACCTGGTCGATGGCCGATTCGTTCTGCGAAATGTCGCCGGTTCCGTTGATGACTTCGACCACCGGAGCGACGCCGGGTTCGATGGGCAGGATGAAGGGGATGATCGTGTTCCGAAGCTCATCGATCTCGTCGGTGCGACCCACGTACAAGGGCTGCGACCGGCCATCGACCCGGAACGGCTCGGCCGGGATTGCCTGAACAACCGCGGTGCCACCAGCGATGCGCTCGACAAAGGTCTTCAAGGTGCTTGAGCCGGGGCCTACCGGATCATCGAGTGACGACAGCCGTACCGCCTGAATCCAGTCCTGCCAGAGCCGCTCTATCCGGGTGGCCCGGGCGATTCCCGGCTCGTTCCCGAGGGCCGAAGAGATAATCCGCACCTCTTCTTCGCTGATCTCGGCAACGCCAGCGGGAAGGCGTTCGACGCTGCCGTCGGCAGACACGAAGCTGAGATCGTCGATGACGCGGTACTCGAACCCCTCGACCGGGGTGATCAGCGAATACCAGAGCGATGGCGGAATGACCTCAAAGGAAGATTGCGGTTTGGTTCCCAGAGTCCGCGAGATGCCGTCAACCACCCGCTCGGCTCCGCCATCGGTATAGGAAAGGTGAATCGGCTCGGGGCTCTCAACGCCCGACGGCGTGGTCAGGAACTCTGCGGGGAACACCACCACGGTGCCCCCGACGTCCTCGCTGCCTTTCAAGGTGAGTAACGACGCCCCTACCAGGATGTCGCCATCGTCGACATGGAGCGCCAGGAATGACTCGGTGGGGCTCACCAGGGCCACAAAGCCCTCGGCGTTCGGATCGGTGATCTCGGTTGCCTCCACGCCCGACGTGCTGTCGAGCACCGCCTTGGTCGCTATTCCGGTGAGAAGCGGAATCGCCACGATGGCAGCCAGGGTGACCAGCGGAAAGATCCATCGCCACGGCCATGCCGCCGAGTGCGCAACGCGCCTGCGTCGGTTCCAGCCAAATGAGCGTCCGGTCTCGGACTGGGCCTCCGATGCCGCAACCCGCTCTTCGATACTCATGCCCTCAGCAGCAGCTGAATCGTCCGTGGGCGCTGGGGCTTCCAGCGCATCGGTGGATTCGGACGAGAGGGTCACAGCACCGTAAGCCTACTGCTGCTCGCCCGTAACTGAACGACTCTCCGACAAAGACGACTCGTCGGAGAGATACAGCCCGGCAGCCTCGATTTGTCGCACCACCGACTTCGGGGTCAAAAAGTCGATCGGCCGGCCGGCAGCAACTCGATTCCGCAGGGTGGTGCCCGACACTTCGAGGCCCGGTAAATCGACAATCTCAAACTTCCATCCTGCGGGCGGAACCTGCTGATCGCCATCGCCTGGCCGGTTGAGCACGACGATCTTCGCCAGAGTCCGCAGCACCTCAGGGCGCTTCCAGGTGTCGAGCCCCGCGGCGGCATCGCTCCCCACAATGAGGAACAGCTCTGGTGGTCCGTGCTCGGTTCGGTACGCCTCGCTGAGAAATTCGAGCGTGTCAGCGGTGTAGGTGGCGCCGCCGCGGTCGAGCTCGATACGACTTGCCTCGAGCTCGTCGATGTCTTCGATGGCCGCCTCCACCATCGAGAGCCGGATCTCGGCTGGCGTGACGAGGCGGTCGCTCTTTTGCCAAGGGTCGTTGGCGACCACCAACAGCACGTGATCGAGGCGAAGTTCGTGCCCGGCCGAAAGCGCCGAGAACAGGTGACCGATATGGGGCGGGTCGAACGTGCCACCAAAGACCCCGACCCGCAAAGGTCGCTGCGCCCTGGGCTCGTCGGTGGTGTCAATCACGCCCGAATCCTAGCGTTCTGCGACGTCCTTTCGATCCGAGGTTCCCTCACGGGAGCGTTCCCTGTCACCATGGAGCAATGCTTCAGCGCTGGGCGTTTCCGTCGGTAGTCGCGCTGGGGCTCGCTGTGGTGGTGCTTGGACCCGTGCTTGGCCCGGGGGCGCTCCTCAACCTCGACCTCGTCGCCGTCGACCACTGGCCAACCCCCCAGTCGATGTGGGGAATCGGTCCTGAACTCCCTCGTTCGGTTCCCGCAGAACTCGCGTTGTCGGCGGCCGCCTGGGCAACCTCTGGCGCCACCGCCGTGAAGATCTGGTTCGTCTGTTGCGTCGCCGGCTCCTTTCTCACCATGTTCCGACTCCTCCGTGGGCTAGGGATGACGTCGCTAGCCTGGTACGCCGGCGGCCTCGCCTACGCGCTCAACCCGTTCCTCCTCACCCGGCTCGCCGTCGGGCATACAACGCTGGCAGGCGTCTATGCCCTTGCACCACTGGTTCTTCCCATCATTCTGCGGGGGACCGAGCGGCGACCCCAGGTTGTGCTCGCCTCCGCCGCGCTGGCATTCATGGGGTTTTTCGGCGGCCTTGCCTGGGGCGCCGCAACGCTCTTCGCGCTCGTGTCCGGCCGTGGCCGGGGCGCAGCGGTGCAGGTTGCCGCGTTCGCGATGCATCTGCCGTGGCTCGTCCCCAGCCTTTTTCTTCTCGCCGACGGCCCGAGCCTGGTCGTCGACGACGTCTTCCGACCCGGAGGGGGCGTTGAGGAGTTGCTGAGCCTGGCCGTTGGCTATGGGTTCTGGCAACCCACGCTCGAGGCAGGCCTCGGCATCGGATCGCTCTCGGCCGTTGTGGGTCTCATAACCCTGGTCCTCGTCGTGCTCGGAGCAAGGCAACTCACGGCCCGCTTCGGAACCGCCATGGCCGTCTCGGTTATCGCTGTCGGCGTCCTTATCGCCGTGGTGAATCGCAGTGGCCCAGCCATCGACTGGATCTTCGACATCCCGGGAGCATCGGTCATCCGCGAGCCACAGCGATTTCTCGTGCTGGTGTTCTGGTGGACCGTTCCGGCCTCGTTACTCGGTGCGCAGCGCCTTCTCGATCTTCTCGCTGAGTGGTCCGAGTCGGCACCAAACCGGCTTGGACTCCTTATTCCCCCTGCACTCATCGTCCTCCTCATTTCGCCCGCGCTCTGGGGCCTTCACGAGCACGTCGAACCGGTGGACGTTCCAGCGGATTGGTCAGCGGCACGCGACCTCACCCAGGCCGAGCCGGGCACCATTCTGGTTTTGCCATGGGACAGGTATCTCAATGTCAGCTTCGCTTCGAACCGTCGAGTCCTGAACCCGGCGCTCCGGTACTTCGGACCCGACATCATTCATGGTGGTCAACTCGGACTCGCCACCGAGAACACCGATCCGGGCGTCGAAGCGGTCGACGCAAGGCTGGCCACGTTGCGTTCGCTGGTCGATGAGATTCCCAACGGCGCGATCGAGGGTCAGGATCTGGCCGACCACGGCGTTCGGTGGATCCTGCTCATTCATGAAGTTGACTACCGCGGGTTTCTCACGTTGGCCGACTCGCCGGGCGTGAGCCATCAGATCGCCAGCGAGCACCTCGACCTGTTCGCGGTCCAGAGCCAGACCACCGGGTCGGGGCTGTCGACCGGTTCGACAACGGGCCGGTTTCCCGGCCGGGTAGCAGCCGGCGATGAAGATCGGGCGCTGGCCACAGCGTCGCCGACCGCGTGGTTGGGGACAAACGACACGACCGAAACCGGGTTGCCCGTGCTACCCGCCGGTAATTCCGCGTGGAACCTTCGAGCCTTCGTGACGCTGGCCACGTGGTGGATCGCGGCGTTTGTCCT
>CAZGVQ010000033.1:0-1268 GCA_964529355.1 uncultured Acidimicrobiales bacterium | reverse complement strand
AAGTACGGCGGAAACAGAAGTTTCCATTTAGGTTCCATACAAAAGTCCGGCGGGGCAGGGTCTTAGGAGGCCCTCCGATATGACGTCATTCCGCAAAGGGTTTGTCCCTTTTCTTCCGTTACTCCTTCTGCTCGCAATTGCGACCGCAGGCATCGCAAACGCACTCGACGATGAGGAGTTTGGCGTTCCTTTCGATCGCGGTCCCCAGCCCGGTGACTTCGTCGATGAGTCCGGCGAGACCGACATCACCGGTTACCTGATCGGCGGCGCCAACTTCGCGGCCGCGCCACACATCTACATCGATGAGCCGTTCGACTTCCGTGTCTTCACCTGCGACGAAGGTTCGCCCACCGCCATCTCGATCATTCCTCGCGTTCTCACCGCAGACGAGCAGGAGTACAACGACAACCTCGCTGAGGCAGACCAGGCCAATGCGTTCCTCACCGAGGTCACCGAGATTTGGGCTGGCGATGCCCTTGCTGGGGGCAGCGCCTACCAAATCGAGATCCCCCGCGAAACACCACTCACGTTCAGTCGCCTCCACGTCGCTTGTGAAGCCGACGGCGAAGCTGTCGAGACCGAAACCTACGTCGACCTCATCCGCCCCGAGTGGTGCCAGTCAGACGTCAGACTGTCGGTATTCGGCGACGAGGACGTCGACGTTGAGCTAGGCGACTTCCCCGATGATGCCGATCGCGACGACGAAGGCGATCTTCATGATCCACGGTTCGAGTACGACGATCGCGATCAGTTCGTACCCTGCTACACAATCCTCGACGAGAACCCCGCCTAACCAACCAGACCCGCTCCCCGATGCGCGTTCTGTTCAACTCCTGGCGTGACACCGACCATCCAAAGGCTGGCGGGTCCGAACTTGTTGTCGATCAGTACGCGACCGGGCTGCACCAGCGCGGCCACGACGTTCACCTCCGAGCTGGCGAAGCAAAGGATGCTCCGCATCCGTACTCGCTGAGTTCGGGCGGCGGAACATACTCCCAATATCTCCTGAGTCCGTTTCATCATTTGCGTGGTGGGCGCGAAGCCGACGTCATCGTCGACATCGTGAACGGCATGGGTTTCTACTCGCCGCTGTTCGCCGACAAGCCAGTCGTGGCAATGATCCATCACATCCACGATGAGCAATGGCCAATGTTCTATGGCCCCTTGGTTGCCAAATTCGGCAGCTTCCAAGAACACGAACTGCTTCCGCTCGCCTACCGAAACAGTCTGATCATCACCGGCACCAGCTCAATCCACGATGAGCTGGT
>CAZGVQ010000032.1:0-13631 GCA_964529355.1 uncultured Acidimicrobiales bacterium | reverse complement strand
TCATCGGCGTCGAGTCCGACGGGACCGACGACGCCGATGACGCCGATGACGCCGATGACGGCTGACCCGACACCCGGTGCCACGCCAATGCTGTGCGCCGGGTTCGATATCGGCGGCACCAAGACCCTTGGGCTGGTAGTCGGTGACCCTGTCATCAACGACCCTGACACCAGCGATCCTGACACTAGCGATCCTGCCCACGGTCAGGTCCTGGCCCGCACCAAGGTGCCTCGTCCGCGTAGCGGCGAGGAGGCCGTCAGCCAGATCACCACGTTGCTCGCGCAATTCGAGGCCGAGCTGGGCCAACGCATCGACCGGGTCGGCGTAGGCATTGCCGGGGCCATCGGCGATGGTTGGGTGAAGTTCTCGCCGAATATCAAAGAGATCGTCGACTTTCCGCTACGCGACCGACTTACCCTCGAGCTGGATCGCCCGGTCGTGGTCGACAACGACGCGGCCGCCGCGGTGTGGGCCGAAGCACAGATGGGCGCGGCCATAGGGGCCCGGAACCTCAGCTACGTCGCGCTGGGCACGGGTCTCGGTGCGGCGTTCATCCTCGACGGAAAACTCTATGGAGGGGCTCACGGGTTCGCCGGCGAAGCGGGGCACATGGTGGTGAACCTCGACGGCGAGACCCACCACACCGGGGTGCAGGGCCCGTGGGAAATGCGAGCTTCGGGCACCGGACTAGGTGCGCTGGTTCGCAAGCAAGCCAAGGCCGGGGCGCTCCCCCACCTTCTTGCGCTGGCTGGATCGGTCGAGGACCTCCGTGGCGAGCACGTCCTCGAAGCCCTCCAGGATGAAAAGTCGCTGCCCGAGGCCCATGCGGTACTCGATATCTTCGCCAACGATGTGGCCGTCGGGATGCTCAACCTCATCTACGTACTCGACCCCGAGAGAATCGTGCTGGGCGGAGGTCTGGTGGAGCTTGGCGAGCCGCTTCGCGAGCGCATCGACACCGTCGTCAACGCCACCATGCTGGGCGGCTCGTTTCGACCGAACGTTCCTGTGGTACTCGCCGAACTCGGAAGCGACGCTGCAGCGCTCGGAGCCGCCCTTCTCGCTCGCGAGTAGCCGCGGCCGTTCGCGGAAAGATCTAGACCTGGAGACTGGTGCTGGTGGTCATGGGGCTTCGCGGGTCCTGCGGCATCTCGGCCCACGAGGTACGCACCCACTGATGATCGGGATGATCCAACGTGGTGGCGGCACGTGTTGAGCCCGGGCCGGCGAGAACGTTGAGCGAGTACATCGAGTAACCCGGCGCTGCGACGGATGGTCCGTGGAATCCGCTGGGCACCACACACACGTCGCCGTCCCGAACCGACACGGTGGTGTCGTAGTCATCGTCGAAGGCTCGGTGGAAACCAAAGCCCTCCCCGGCGTAGTTGGTGGTTCCGGCTTCGCCGATTCGGAAGTAGCTGAGCTGTTCGTTGTTTCCCGAGTTCTCGCCGGCTGCATGGTGCTTATAAGGCGGGTAGGACGCCCAGTTGCCGTCGGGCGTGAGCTCTTCGTAGCAGATCAGCTTGTTGGCCTGCTCCCAGGTTTCGGGGGTGAGGAACTTGGTGAGCTGGCGGGTGGCCGGGCCAGCGCCAACCGTCTCGACTACGACGTCGTCGGCCGACCCGTAGGCAGGGGCCAACTTCTCTTCGGCTTTTGCCATGCACAGCGCGACCTCGGCGCCGTCGCCGCTGGCCAGTCGAAGCTCGGAGCGAATCGGCGCGTAGGCGAAGTCGGTGACCCTGCTGAAGACCGTCTCGCGACCTTGCAGCGAAAGCAGCTCGCCCTCGCACTCAACCGACAACCCGCCACCACTCAGCGGAAGTACGACCATTTCGTACGCGCTCGTGGGAATCGTCCGAGACGCACCGGGTTCGAGTTTCAGCACGCGCAAGCCCGCGTAAATCCAGCCGGCACGCTCAGCGGTGAGGTGCAGGGGGTCGTCACCATCGGCTAACGACCCGCTTGGGTGGTGAGACAGAGAGCCCATCAGGGGACTATCGGTTCAGGCGCTGCAAACACAAGCAAAATCGTAGTCGGAACCCCGAGATGGATAGCGGGCGGCACGCTGCTGCAAGCCGCTACCGGCTACTGCTGATTGCGCAAAAACTGCTCGAGTTCGGCCACCATGGCCTCAGGATCGGCTGAGCCGAGGTTGTCCTCGTCGTCGTGGTGTTCCTCGAGCTGACGTACGTACTGCACGGTGTCTTCATCTTCGGAGACCATCTCGCCAATCTGGCGCTCGTAGTTCACCGTGGCGATGTCGAGGTCGGTGGTGCTGATCTCGGCATCAAGAATGGGACCGAGACGGCCAATGAGCGCCCGGGCAGCCTTGGGCGATGCCGCACCCGGGAGATAGGACGGCACAGCAGCCCAAAGACTCACCACGTCGATGCCGCTCAGCTGACACTGCGTGTTGAGCACGCCCACGATCCCTGTGGGGCCTTCATAGGAAGAGGGCTCAAGGTGATGCTGCTCGGCGAGCTCTTGGTTCTCGCTCGATCCGAAGATGGGCGTCGGGCGGGTGTGGGGAACTTCGGCGAGCAATGCACCGAGGGTCACGACCCGATCGACCTCGCAGTGCTGCGCGATGGTGATGATCTGGTTGCTGAACGTCCTCCAACGCAGCTGAGGTTCGGCGCCCAAAACCACGATGGCGTTGCGATCCTCATCGATCGGACCGGCCCAAACGCTGATGTCGGGCCAGTGGATCTGCCGCTTCCGCCGATCGTCCAGCGCAACCTGGGGCCGCGTGGCGGTGAAGTCGTAGAACTCCTCGGGCTCAATGTGGCCGAGCTGTTCTCCACCGCACCGGTCGCGAAGATGCTTGGCCGCAATCGTGGCCGCGTCGCCCGCATCATTCCAGCCTTCAAAGGCCGCTACGAGGAACGTGGCCTTTGCAGGAAGCTCTTTGGAGAGCCGGAGGTGATCGACGGGTGGGAAAGACACGCAGGCTGAGGGTATCGGCGCATCCCAACAATAACCATGTCATCCGCGATGACTTCTTCAGCGTCGCTTGGCAGCGGTGTCAATACGCCGATGGGTACCGGGGATACACTCTCGTACCGCCGGTGTGACCCGCCCACTCAAGGACCTGCGAATCATGATCACCATCACCGAAATCACCGAAGTCGACGACGAAGTCATCGACGCATTCGCCCGACTCATTCCGCAGCTCTCCAAGTCGAACCCACCCCCAAGCGGCGACGACCTCCGCGCCATGGCCTCGAGCCGCTCGTCGGTCATTCTGGTCGCTCGCGACGGCGAGCAGGACGACATGATCGTGGGCAGCCTTACCCTGGCACTCTTTCGCATCCCCACCGGCATGCGCGCCTGGATCGAGGACGTCGTTGTTGACGAAGCCGCCCGAGGTAAGGGCGTAGGTCGCACCCTCAATGAGTTCGCACTCGAACGGGCCCGTCAGGCCGGAGCAAAGACCGTCGACCTCACGTCACGACCCTCCCGAGAGGCCGCGAACCGCCTGTATAAGAACATCGGGTTCGAACAGCGCGAGACCAACGTCTACCGGTTCAAGACCGAAAACCTCGGGTAGTCGAAACATAGGGTCACGGGTTCAGGTCCGGATCGGCAAAGACTCGTAGCGGCGCACCATTGGACCCGCTGCAAAACGACCCGCTTCGACATCGACCTCGAACTGCGGGAAACGCGCCAACATCTGTTCGAGCGCCACCTTTCCCTGTAGGCGGGCGGCGGCGGCCCCAAGACAGTGATGGGCGCCATAGGAGAACGCGAGCATCTTGTCGATGGGCCGGCGGACGTCGAGTTCGTGTGCCGTGGGTCCGAACTCGCGTTCATCGAGGTTGGCCGACCCGTAGAGCAACATCACCTTCGCGCCTTCGGGGATATCTTCGCCATGCAGTGTGACCGGAGAGGTGGTGGTGCGGGCCAGGTTCTGCACGGGTGAGGTGAGGCGGAGAAACTCGTCGATCGACCCATCGATCAAGCCTGGGTCGTCGAGCAGCACCTGCCGCTGGTCGCGAGAGGTCGTCAGAAGCTCGGCCGCGCCGCCGAGCATACCGACCATCGTGTCGTTGCCGCCGGTGATCATCGTGAAGATGAATCCGACGATCCACATGGGCGTGGCGATGTCTTCGCCGGCGGCCACCAGATCCGATACGAGGTCCTCGCCCGGCTCGCTCTTGCGCCGTTCGATGAGCTCGACCGCAAAGGCGAACAGCTCCATCATGGCGTCCTGCCCGGAACCCAGATCCTCCTCGGCGTTGGCGTTGACGATCGCTTCGGTCCAGCGGTCGAATCGCACGCGGTCACCGTCGGGCACACCCAGGTAGTGCCGCACCACAAAGCTCGGCAACGGCTTGAAGAGCAGCTCGATGATGTCGCCTTCGCCGGCATCGGCCAGCGGGTCGAGGTGCTCGTCGACGAACGTGCGCATCTCGGCCTCGAAAGCGGCTACCCGACGAGGCGTGAGGGGACGGCTGACGAGTCGCCGCATGGCGGTGTGATCGGGCGGGTCCATCATGACGATGGGTACGACCTCGTCACCGAAGCCCGCCATTGCATCGGCCGTGGGCACAAGACCCTGCGCCGATGAGAATGTGGACGTGTCGCGGGCAGCGGCAAACACGTCGGCGAAGCGCGAGAGCACCCAGAAGTCGATGTCGTCGTCCTGGGTTACCTTCAGCGCCGGAGATTCGTCACGAAGTCGGGTGTACGCCGGCCATGGGTTCTGCCAACTGTCGCGGCTGCGCAGGAAGAACGGCGCATCCAACTCGATCGAGGAACTTCTCATGGTGAACTACTGCGCTTTGAGATCCGAAGGAGCATCGTCCGGTGCCTGCAGCTCGCGCAACTTCGCCTGAAGGTCTTTGATGGCTCGCTGCATATCGGCGACTTCGCTTTGCAGCGACCCGAGTGATGCGGGCGCCACTTCGCCATGCATAAGTTCCCAGACCTCACCCACGGTGATCCCGAGATAGTCGGCAACCTTCTGGCGCAACTCGTCGTCGGGCAGATGCTCCCCCGCCTCCCAGCGATGATACGACGGCTGGGATACATCGAATCGGGCTGCTGCCTCCCGCTGCCGTTCGCCGCGGCGCGTCCGTTCCCGGCGGAGCGCTTCACCAAATGCGGTAGTCACAGGCGCGGCTGAACCTTTCGAGTGTTTGGAACGTTGACGACAGCGGACGAACTGTCATCACGAACACTATCAGTAGGAGTTGAGCTCACGAGTTTGCGCCGTCGTCACGGCCGCGGTTCGTCCAGGGTTGATCCGTTCTCGTTCGAAAGCGGCGTTTCCCCGAACTGTACGGAGAAGCCTTCACCGCAGTTCGCAAAAAGTGAGCCCAACGTTCCTCCGACGGTGTTGGGACCGCAAGGCTCGCCGACGGATGGATTGGCGATGAAGTAGAAGTGAGCTCGCCCGTCCACGACGGCAGTAGGGTTACGCTCATGGCGTTCCAGGCCGGGGGCAGGCGCATTCTGTGCCATCGGAGTGTCGCGGGAATCGGTGCGTCGTCGCCGGTCATCACAACGTCATAGCCCGACTCGATGTGGTCAGGTTCGGCCATCGTTCGCCACGATTCCGGTACCCAGGACCAATCACGCACGCTGTACCCCAGGGCTCGACAGAGGCCTGGGTGTACAAACGTTGGAGATGACTCGTTTATACACACCCGCATTGAATCGGTGGCACGCGCAACGGTGGCCCCGAGCCACCCCGACCGGATCTTCTGCGGGCGGGTCTGCGCTCCGGAGCGCAAAAAATCCGTGATGGGAATGCCCGGCGCCACGTCGTGCAGGTCACCTGCATACGCTGCAGCCCAGTCGCCGCTGTAGAACCACGACAACCCTTCGCGTGGTGTGCCGACGGTTGGCAACCGATTGGTCGGCCGATGGGTCAGGCCTTCGGCAGCCGCCCACGCCGAAGTGGAAATGATCGGGTCTCCGCCAAAGTAGATCGCCAGCCGGCAATGGCGATCCCAGAGCGGAAACGCGAGGTCCACGTAGTACCGAAATCCGAAGAAACCCTCGCGGACCGAAACGCTGCCCGGCCCCGCCCCGGCGACGGGCCTATACACGGTGCTCGTCCGCCTCGATTTCCGAAGGCCGAGGCTCGGTAGTCGGGGTAACTTCAGTTCCTCGCGACGTCCATGGCCGGTCCGCTTTGAGCCGAAAGTTGTATCGTCGTGGCCCGTACGACAGCGCCTTTATCGCTGTGGTGAAAACGTGAACACTGCGTTGTTGCATCGCTGTAGGTGCCATCAGGGTCGCCGTTGGATGGATCGGCGACGCCACGGTGTCGAGCGGGCCTGTCCACGACGGTTCGACGCGTACGCTCATCAGGTTCCACGCAATCGGCATCCGAATTCGATGCCATCGCAGCACCGTGGAGATCCGTTCGCTATCGCCGGTCTCGACGACGTCGTATCCGGATTCGATCTGGTCGGGCTCGGCCAACGTACCCCACGATTCCGGCACCCAGGACCAGTCTCGGATGCTGTAGCCAAGAGCCCGGCAAAGCGTCGGATCAACAAACGCCGTCGAGAGTTCGTCGGTGGAGACCAGCATCGATTCCGAAGCGAACCCGACGTTCGCCGAGATGTAGGCGGAACGGAGCTTCTGCGGGCGATAGTGAATGTTGTCGCGCAGCGACTCCGTGATGGCGAGCCCGGGCGAAGGATCGAAGAGCTCTCCTGCATAACCAACTGCCCAATCGCCGCTGTAGAACCATGACAACCCTTCGCTGGGGGTTCCAACCGCTGGCAGCCGGTCGCTGTGACGAGAAGAGAAGCCCTCGGCGGTCGCCCAAGCCGACGTTGCAAGAAAAGGCTCGCGGTCAAAGTAGATCGCCATCCTGTGGAGTCGATCCCACAGCGGGAATGCCGTGTCCATGTAGAGACGGAAATTCCTCAGGCCATGACGAGCAGGAACTCGACGGTTCCCCCCCCTGACTTTCAACAATTTGCCTTCCTCCGCACATCGTTCCGGCCCAAGCCATAGTACGCATTATGATTCGCGATAACGTATAGGAACCGGGGAGACTCCGAACAGTTTTGCGTCAGTTCGGCGTGCTTGCACGCGTCGTGTGATACGTGTTAGACATCACTATACGTTCCACTACCGGACAAGTCCGCATCTCCAAACGGGCTGGAAGGCGTCGGTCGACAAGACCGGCGCCTTCTCGCGGCGGGCGCCCTGGTCCACACCTCCACACAGGGAAAGTCGTCATGGTAAAAGTCAATCAGACCACCGAGCCGACGTCCGCGAATGTCGATGACTTCCGTTGCGACTGAACTCTCACCTACATGGAATCCACCCGCGAACCGCGTGTGGATCACACTTCTTTGCAAGGACTGTGACGTCTCTCAACGGGCCCTTCCGGGTGCGCGGTGCTGGTGTTGCGGGGGAGCCTGTGTGCGCGACGGCGCAACGGTTTTGATCGTCACCTGAGGGCCAAAACGTCAGAGCCGCACCGGTCAATGACCGGTGCGGCTCTTCTAATGCCTTGGTTCAGCGTGCGTCGACTAGACCGTCACGGTCAGTACGTCGGTGGTACCCGGGTCGGTGACCCGAACCGTCATGCCAGCTACCAACGGAGTGGTCAGCGTGGCCGACCAGTTGCCGTTGACCGCATTGGTCGACGGGGTAAGGGTCTCGACAACCAATCCTGCGGCGTCGAGCAGCTCGACGGTGAGCACTTCACCGGGCGCAAAGTCGAACTGGTCAACCGGAGTAACCACTCCGGTCACCGCGTCGACTGCGATGCCAGCATGGGAGATGGTGAACGAGGTGACCTCAGCGTCATTTTCCAGATCGACCACTCGAGCGTTCGCAACAAGACTGCCGTTCACTGCATCGATGTCATAGGGCAACGTGCTGAAGTCTGCGACCCAGAACCCGGTTGCGTCAGCGGTAGCCATCAGCGGCGCGCTTGGGCCGTTATTGCCGGTTGCGATGACTTCCACAACCGCTAGGGGCGCTGCAAGGCCCGAGACCTGCTCGCTCCAACGTTCGACCTTGCTGATCTCAAGTGAAATCGTGATGGTCTTCACAGCACCGTCGGTGTCATCGGTTGCAGTGACCACGTCACCGAGGCCGAGCGGCACTGATGAGAGAACACATGCCGGGATAAACACGTTGCCCGAAAGCGGATCGAGCTGGCCCAGGTCTCCGCTGGCGTTTGCGTTACACGTCACGGTCTGTGGCGCGGATCCGGTGACCGTCACGGTGACGGTGCCGTTCGGAGTCCAACCACCGGTCGAGAACACGTCGGCGTCATGGTTTACCTCGAACTGCGTGTTGGGCGTGTTGTCGAGGGCGTCGGGGACACCATCGAGGTCGGCATCGCCGGTCATGGTGTCACAAGCGTCGCCGATGCCGTCGCCGTCGCCGTCAGCCTGGTTGGCGTTGGGAACCGTCGGGCAGTTGTCGGCACCGTCGGCTACGCCGTCGCCATCATCGTCAGGATCACAGACATCGCCGACGCCATCGGCGTCGAGGTCGCTCTGCGCGCCGTTGCGATCAGCGGGACAGTTGTCGACGGTGTCAGGAACCGAGTCGCCATCATCGTCGGGGTCACAGGCATCGCCGAGGACATCGCCATCAAGGTTGTCCTGGTTCGGGTTCGGGTTCGCCGGGCAGTTGTCCTGCGCATCGGGAACACCATCGCCATCAGCGTCAGCTGGCGGTGTGTTGGGAAGCTCGCAGTTGACTCGGGTCTCTGCAATACAGGTGTCGGTGTCGACACCGCCATCGGCCGAGTCGGTGCCGCCCTGACCATCAAGGTCGTCAGCACCGGCGTCGCCGCCCATGATGTCGTTTCCGGCACCGCCGCCGAGGAGGTCGTCGCCGTCGCCGCCATAGAGTTCGTCATCGCCATCGTTGCCGCGAATGATGTCGTCGCCGAGCGAGCCATCGAGCAGGTCGTTGCCGTTACCGCCCACCAGCACGTCGTCGTCCTCGCCACCGTTGATGGTGTCGTTGCCACCGCCGCCCTGGATGTTGTCTTCACCGAGCTCGCCGTTGATGGTGTCGCCACCCGGCTTGCCCTTGAGGATGTCGTCGCCATCGCCGCCGAAGAGCTGGTCGGCGCCGCCGCCGCCCTGGATCCGGTCGTCGCCAATTCCGCCAAAGAGTTGGTCGGGGCCACCGAGACCACGAAGGCTGTCGTTGCCGCCCTCACCGTCGATCACGTCGGCGCCGGTCCTGTTACCGCCACGAAGAACGTCGTCACCGCTTCCGCCGCGGATGACGTCGTTGCCCTGTCCGCCGTCGACGACGTCGTTTCCGCCGCGGCCAAAGATGATGTCATCGCCCGCTCGTCCACTGATGTCATTGACACCATTGCCGGCACAGATGAAGTCATTGCCGGTCGTGCCGACGATGACCGCCGCATCGGACTCGATGACGTTGTAGCCATTGGGTGCCGACCCGCAAGCTGTTGTCTGGGCGTACGCCGGAGATGCGATACCCACCACGCTTGCGGCGACGACAGCCGTCGCCGCGCCGATCACAGATATTCGCCCACGGAGCGATGAGAGACTCTTCATCATGAGTTGACCTCGATGTTGTTGGTTGTGGAGAAGTGGGGGGTCGGGCGACACGCCGTAGTCGCGCACGTCAACCAACGAACCTTGCCCCAGTTTGTCGGAACCACTCTAGGGACTAGATCCGCCAAACCGACTCATGCCGACCATTGAGGCAAAAGTCCGATCGGTATTCGCCACTAAACTCTGGCTGTGGAAGAAGCTCAACGCGAACAACGCACCGTCTCAATGTCCGATATCAGCACCCGTGGCATCGAGTACACGAAGCAGTTAAGCGGGGCAACCGACGCCTGGCTACAACAGCTGTTTCACGTCGCCACTGAATCGTTGGGTACTGAGGGTCTCGCGCTCGTCGCGCTCGGTGGCTACGGCCGCGAGGATCTTGCCCCGAAGAGCGATATCGACGTCTTGCTGGTCCACCACAAGAAGAAGAGCAGCGAGGAAGTCACCGCGCTTGCCCAGAACATCTGGTACCCGATCTGGGACGAAGGTTTGAAGCTCGGGCACAGCGTCCGGACCACCCAGGAGACACTGCAGCTGGCTGCGGATGATCTCATCACCGCTACGGCGCTACTCAACCTTCGCCACCTGGCCGGCGACGCATCCCTGACCGAGGAGCTGTTCAGCGGCGCGCTCAAACAGTGGACCAAGAACGAAAAACGCTACCTTGCCGACCTCCACGACCAGGTGAAACAACGCGAGGCGCAATACGGTGAATTGGCCTTTCTCCTCGAACCTGATTTGAAGGAGGCGCGAGGCGGGCTTCGTGACATCCACGCCATGGCATGGGCCGAAACAGCCGAGCCATGGGTCCCCGATATCGATCGGGCCTCGTTAGAGGAAGCCAACGCCACCCTCACCGCCGCGCGGGTGGCGTTGCACCACATCACGGGCCGGCCATCGGACAAACTGCTTCTCGAACTCCAGGACGAAGTCGCCGACCACCTCGACTTCAGCGACGCAGACGCGCTCATGGCCGAAGTCGCATCAGCCGGCCGCTCGGTGCTCTGGTCAAGCAACGGCGTGTGGAACCACATCCACGGCTCGCTCCGAAGCCGGCGGTTGCGAAGCGCAAAGCTTCGACAGGTTGCCGACGGCGTCATTCTCGAGGAACGCCGCATCCGTCTCGACCGTCGCGTCGACGTGGCAACCGACGCCATGCTTCCGCTTCGAGTCGCAAGGGCGGCCGCAACCCATCATGCGTTCATTGAGCGTTCGACCCTCTCCACCCTGGCCACCGAAGCGCCTGCCTTGCCCGACCCGTGGCCCGACGAAGCCCGGGCCCTGCTTTCGGATCTCCTTCTCACCGGAAAGGCCGCGATACCGGTGTGGGAGGCGCTGGATCAGGTGGGTCTCATCAGCCGGCTCATTCCCGAGTGGGAGCCGTGCCGAAGCCGGCCACAACGAAACGCTTATCACCGATTCACGGTCGATCGACATCTCATCGAGGCCGCATCGGAGGCCGCGGAACTGGCCGAACGGGTGGACCGACCCGACCTACTGGTGTTGGGTGCTCTGCTGCACGACATCGGCAAGGGATACCCGGGCGATCACACCGAAGTCGGCATCGATTTGGTCAACGTCATTGCGCCGCGCATGGGCTTCGATGCCAACGAAACGGCCGCACTCGTCGACATGGTTCGCCACCACCTGCTTCTCCCCGATGTAGCAACGCGCCGCGACCTCGACGACGACGGAACGCTGCGATTCGTGGCCAACGAAGTCGGCTCGGTCGAACTTCTCGAACTGCTGGGCGCCCTCACCGAGGCCGACTCGATCGCCACCGGCCCGGCAGCCTGGGGTTCGTGGAAGGCCGAACTGGTGGCCACGCTGGTCGAACGCACCACCCACCTCCTGCTTGGAGGAGACGTCGACGAAGTCGTCGGTGCGGAGTTTCCAACCGAGTCTCAGCTGGCGCTCATGGCACAGGGAACACTGCAGATCGAGGCCAGCGAGAACACCCTTACGGTGGTCGCCCCCGACCGACCGGGTCTCTTCTCGCGCGTTGCCGGAGCGCTCGCGCTCAACGGCATCGATATCCTCGAAGCTTCGGTGCATTCCGAGGGCGGTATGGGCCTCGAGTTCTTCCGGGTTGCCTACGCCTATGAGGGAGCTCCCCCGTGGACCAAGGTCATCGAAGATCTCGAACGTGCGCTCGATGGGGGCATCGCGATCGAGGCCCGGCTCGCCGAACGGGCCAAGACCTACAAAAAGAACCGCCTCCAGACAGCTCGACCAACGGTGCCGTCGGTCATCTTCGACAACACCACCTCGAGGGGGGCCACCATCATCGAAGTCACCTGCCCTGACGGCATCGGTGTGTTGTACAAAATCGTGAAGTCATTTCTCGAGTTCGATCTCGACGTGGTGGGCGCCAAGGTCCAGACACTCATGCACGATGTGGTCGACAACTTCTACGTCCGCACCGCGTCGGGCGAAAAGCTTGAGGACGCCGAGGTCATCGCCGATCTCGAACGGGCAATTCTCTTCTCCCTCATGAGCTGACACCCAACTACTATTCGGTGGTGTCAGTTTCTGAGGCCGATCTCATCCGCTGGAGCGAAACGCTCGCAGCAACCGCCCGAACGGGACTGGGCTTCACCCAGAACCAATATGAACGCGAGAGATTCGAAGAGATTCTCGAGGTTGCGGCCGACATGCGAGCCAAGGCCGGCTCGCCGCATAGCAAAGAGGTACTCATCACCGAGTGGACCAAACTGATCGGCGATGGCGTAGCCGGCTACGTCACACCAAAGAGCACCGTTGGTGCGGTGGTCGGAAACGACAAGGGCGAGATCCTGCTTATCCAACGGTCCGATTCCGGTACGTGGCTCTACCCCACAGGCTGGGCGGATGTGGGTTACTCACCGTCCGAGGTGGCGGTGAAGGAATGTAAAGAAGAGACGGGCATCGACGTCGAAGTCGTTGGCGTCCTGGCAATCCTCGACGGCATGCGGTTGGGCTTTACCAGGATCCCGCTCTACTCGACGGTTTTCCTGTGCAAGGCAATCGGCGGTGAACTTCAGGGCCATCCACTCGAAACCCTCGATCTTGGCTGGTTCGCCCGCGACGCCCTGCCAGGTAACCTCACGGGCCAGGAGTACTGGATCGACGCAGCGTTCGATGCCATTGCGGGTAAGCCCTACAGCACGATGTTCGATCCCCCACGGACGCCACCTTGGGAGGGCCATCCCGACCAGTCTTCAGATATCAAAAAGCAGGATTGAACAACCGATGAACGAAACCCGATCAAGCGTCGAAGAGTCTGGCCGCACTCCCGACGGTCTCGCTCACTATTGCCGACGCTGGCAAGCTTCTGAGCCGTGGTGTGCCGCGCTTCTGGTACACGGCATCGGCGAGCACAGCGGCCGGTACGAACATGTCGGACAGCTGCTCTCCGAGGCCGGGGTCGATGTCCTTGCGTGCGACAACCGTGGCTTCGGACTCTCCGGAGGTCCCCGAGGCCACGTCGATTCCTTCGACCGGTTTGTCGATGACCTGGTCGAACCAATGGCCCGTCGTCGCGAGCTCGGCGTTCCGGTTGCGCTCATCGGCCATTCCCTCGGCGGACTCATGTCCACCCGCTACCTCGAGAGCAGCCACCCGCAGCCCGACCTCGCTCTCCTCAGCGCCCCGGCTCTTGGAGCTGAGGTTCCCAATTGGCAGCGTAAGGGCGCCCCAATTCTGTCGAAGATCGTTCCGCGGCTGCGCATCAAGGGCGAAGTCGACGGTGCGATCCTCTCCAACAATCCAACGGTTGGTGAGATCTTCACGGCCGACCCGCTGCGGGTAAACGCGACCACCACCAACATGGGCAACGAGATCTTCGAAGCAATGGCCAAGGCGAACGCCGAAATCGACCGCATCAAGCTTCCGCTCCGCGTCATGCACGGGGCAGCGGATCGCTTGGTGCCCGCCACCTTCAGCGAACCGCTCGCGGCGGTACCGGGGTCGGTTCGGGTGACCTATCCTGGGCTCCAACACGAGATCTTCAACGAAGACTCCCACCCGGTAATCATCGCTGACATGGTGTCGTGGATGCGCGAAACCGTCGGCGCCTAGCCCGGATCAAACCGAAGCGAACCAATCGACCCCAAAACCCAGGAG
>CAZGVQ010000031.1:6503-13753 GCA_964529355.1 uncultured Acidimicrobiales bacterium | reverse complement strand
ACCGACAGCTTCCGGTACCCGCTGGCCGGCGAATTCTCGATGAAACGGTCGGTGGTTTCGTCGATCCGGATCCCGAGCGATTGGGGTCTCGAAATCGGTGTGCTCTCCGAGGTCCAGCGTTACTACGCGAACTCTCGTATCTGTCAGGTCGACATCGCCGATACCTACGATCACAAGCATCAGGAGGTGTCGGCCGACGATGCATCCTCGGGGCTTCATCGCATGGCCATCGATATCGGACTCGCGCTCTTTCGCAAGCTCGCCACCAACGGCGAGGTGTTTTCTCCCGAGACGTTCCGGGCCCTCAAGGCCACCTACTACCGCACTGCGCTCGACATCGTCGACAGCTACCACGCCGATGCGGTGCTCAATGGCATGACCCTCGATCGCCACGCTGAGGAGACCACGGTCGAGTTGTTTGCCTCGGCCATCATGGAGGCCGGCGACCGATTCCTCAGCGAACCGCTGGCTGCACCTTTCACCCCCAGCTGGTCGCGGGTTATCTCGGCGGTACCCGACATCCTCGACCAGATCGACGAAGCGGTCGAACTCGACAACGCATAGGGGGACGGTTCAGTGCCTGAAAGCACGCAGGGAGCAGCACCCCTCCGGGTCGAGAACGACCGGGGTGTCCGGCGACTGATTCTCGACAATCCCCCGGTCAATATCATCGACGGAACCCTCATCCGTGAGCTCTTCAAGGCCGTCGCCGTCGCCGCCGAAGATCCAACCTGTCGTGTACTGGTTCTCCAGAGCGCGAACCCCGATTTCTTTCTGGCTCACTTCGATGTGCAGAGCCTGCTCGATTCGCCACCGCAGATCGACCCTTCGGCAACCGAGCTCAACGGCTTCCACCGTATGTGCGAGACGCTGCGCACCATGCCCAAGCCCACCATCGCCATGATCGATGGTCGGGTCGGAGGCGGCGGCGGCGAGATCGCGGCATCCTGCGACATGCGCTTCGGCTCGCCACGAACCATCCTCAACCAGATGGAGGTTCCGCTGGGGATTCTGCCCGGCGGCTCCGGCACCCAACGCTTGCCGCGCCTGATCGGGCGCGGCAGGGCAATGGAAGTAGTGCTCGGCGGGGTGGACATCGATGCCCAGACCGCAACGGATTGGGGATGGCTCAATCGGGTCATCCCGGCGGACCAGCTCGAGAACTTTGTCGACCAACTGGCCGTCCGGATCGCTTCATTCCCTGCCGATGCGGTGGCCAAAGCAAAGGCTGCCGTGCTCGCCGCCAGCCCCGACCCCACACCGGGTCTTCGCGTCGAGGCACAGCTGTTCGGCGAGTTGGTCACCAGCGATGACGCCGTCACCAGGATGCGCCACTTCATGGAACGAGGCGGCCAACAACCTGAAGCCGAACTTCGAATGGGCGACTTTGCCACCGAACTCGACGAACTCCACTGACGTCGGACAATTCCGGCTGATCCACGGACTTTTTGGCGTCGAAAACCCAGTACCTTAGAGATCTATGACAATTGACACGATCGCTGACATCATTCGGGTCCACGCCGTCGAGCGGCCCGACCAAGCCATGGTCACCCTTTCCGCGACCGGCGAAACCAAAACCTATGCCGAGGTTTACGCCCGAGCCGGCCAGATGGCGCACGCACTCGCCGGCGCCGGCGTTGGTGCCGGCAACCGTGTGGCGTTCCTCGACAAGAACAGCATCGAGTACTTCGAGGTGTTGTTCGGCGGCTCTCTCATCAACGCAGTGAACGTAGCCGTCAACTGGCGTCTCGCTGCGCCAGAAATGGCCTACATCATCAACGACTCCGATGCGACGGTGCTGTTCATCCACACCGACTTCGCCGAACAGCTGGCCGCGATGCGCGCCGACCTCACAAACATCACCACGGTTGTAGTGATGGGCGACGAGGCACTGGTGGCCGAAGGCGACATTGCCTACGAGGCGTTCCTGGCCGACCATCCAACCGACGACCCGGGTGACCAGAGCGGCGACGACGACGTCAGCCTTCAGCTCTACACCTCGGGCACGACGGGTCGCCCCAAAGGCGCTCAACTCACCAACTACAACTTCACCAGCCTGGTGAAGGCCGCCGATTTCTGGGAGATGGATGCGACCAGTGTGAGTCTCGTGGCCATGCCGCTCTTCCACATCGGCGGATCGGGCTGGGCGCTGTTCGGCATGTCGAAAGGCGCAACGTCGATCGTCATGCGCGAAGTCGACCCAATGGTTGTGTTCCAGCTCATCGAGCAGTACTCGATCAGCCATATGTTCCTGGTGCCGGCGGCCCTGCAGTTCCTGCTGTTGCTGCCAGCCGAGGAATCCGACCTGTCATCGATGGAACTGGTGGTCTACGGCGCGTCACCCATCACCGAGGAGGTGCTGGTTGGCTCGATGAACCAGTTCGGCTGCGACTTCATGCAGGTCTATGGCCTCACCGAAACCACCGGTCTTGTGACCTTCCTCCCGCCCGAAGATCACGACCCAGGCGGCGCAAAGGCCGACCTGCTTCGCTCGGCGGGCAAGGCGATTCCAGGTGTGCAGCTGAAGATCGTCGACGAAGACTCCGGCGAAGCGCTGCCCGATGGCGAGGTCGGCGAGGTCTGGATCAACAGCCCCGCAAACATGGCCGGCTACTGGAAGCTCGCCGACGCGACCAACGAAGCCCTTCCGGGCGACAACTGGTTCCGCTCGGGCGATGCCGGCTACATGAAGGGCGAACATCTCTTCATTCACGACCGGGTGAAGGACATGATCGTGTCGGGTGGCGAGAACGTGTACCCGGCGGAGATCGAAAACGTCATGATGAGCCACGACTCGGTTGCCGATGTCGGCGTGATCGGCATTCCCAGCGACAAGTGGGGCGAGACCCCTCTGGCACTGATCGTGCTGGCCGAAGGCCACGAGCTCGATCAGGACGCGCTCATCGCTCACTGCAGAGTGGAGCTCGCTAGTTTCAAGATTCCGTCGGCAGTAGAAACCATCGACGCCCTCCCCCGAAACCCATCAGGCAAGATCCTCAAGCGAGAACTACGAGCCCCCTACTGGGCCGACAGCGACCGAAACGTGTAACTGACTCACCTTCTGGTCGCTCTCGTCGCTGCGCTCCTTCGCTCTGCGCTTCGCTATGACCCCTGGCGCTCGTGTCGTCCTCCGCCCACTCCGGACGACCCCAACGCTCTCACCAAAAAGTTAACCAAAGGTGCCAGGCACCTTTGGTTAACGACCAGGGAATCTAGTCGCGGGCTACGAAGATTCTTAGTACGTACCAGAAGAGGGTCATCACTGAGCTGAACAGCTGCACGGCGGCGCCGACGTAGGCGTTGGATGGGTAGCGGCGAATGATGTTCTGGGTCTGGTAGAGGATCGATGCGCCCATGAGGCCGATCATTGCTACCGAGAACCACACGCCGAGATGGAACCCGAAGATCAGGGCTCCAACGATGGCTACCAGGGCCAACATGCCACCGAACAAGATGAAGGGTCGCAGGAACGACAGGTCGTTCTTGGTGAACCAGCCGACCGCGGTGAGTCCGGCGAAGCCGATGGCCGTTACAAAGACTGCGGACCAAAGCGAGGCGGTATCGCCGGTTCGGAACACTCGGAACAGTGGCACGGTGAACAGCACCGAATAGACCGCGGCCATACCGACCAGGCCGACGTACTGTTTGGTCGGGTTGCCGAGGTCTGCGGCGGCGGTTGTTGCCAACCAGCTTCCGACCATGAACAGGCCCAGGACCAGGAACCAGCGGCTTCCACCGCCGATGACAAAGTTGTAGAAGCGCTCGGCGACGCCGGCCTGAAACAGCAGGAACTCGAACGCAACGAACAGGGCGATTGCACCTGCAAGGTGTGAGTAGACACGGCCGATAAAGGTCGCGCGGTCGCTTTCAGGAAGCGAAATGACGGGGCGGGTATCTACCGACGAAAAGGCTTCAGCCATATGGGGGAACTCCTCTTTCTTACGATCTAGTCCAACAACACGCTGGGATATCGCTATTCCAAGACTACCCGACCAGTCGAGGTTGTACCCGAGCGACCGAAGCGCCAATTGGCACCTAGAGCAGTTCGGGCACCTCTGGCGATGGTTCGGCTTGCTCCGGCAAAGGGTCGCCCAAGTCGAAATCGGCGTCGTCAGAAAGGTCGAGGTCGGTGAAGCTCACCGACCCTGAGGCTTCAGCGGCTGCCCGGAGCTCGGCCTTGCGGGTCTCGTCACGGATCGCACCGCGGCGTTGCACAAGCGAGCCGACGATGAGCGCAAGAACGATGAGCACGATTCCTCCGGCCACACCAATAACGAACTGCCATCCGGTACTGAGACCGGAGTCGGACAGCACCGACGGGTCGATGGTGGTCTGTGCGGTAACAAATGTGCTTGGTAAAGGTACGTTCATTTCGACTCTCCCATTCCTATCGACGACTGGTACCCCCCATGGGTTCAGTCGTGAGTCGACACGATCGGCAAGAATTTTCAAGTGTACTGCGAACAGGTGTTCGTTTTGAGAAAAATTATCGCACTAGGCGTCTTTGCAACGGAAAAAGCCGCGTTCGAGGCATGGAAAATTACCCCGAAACACGCTTAACCGCCTGAGTCCACCAGGTGTGCGGCCACCGCCTCAGCGATACGGGGCGGATCTTGGAACGGGCCGAAGTGGGTCAGGTCATCGAACATGACCAGTTGACCATTGGGCATCCGCTGGGCCACCTCCGGAGCAAGCTGGGCCGGAAACCCTCCATCGCCGCTCATGACCACCGCCGTCCGAGGCGCGAAATTCTCGAGACGCTCGAACGCCCCGTTCATCGAGTTGTCGAAAACCTCAGCCTCAGTTGCGCCGCGGCACTTGAGCCGAACCGTTCCGTCGTCGAGCGGTTCGAAGCCAAAGTCGACGTAGGCCCGAAGCGCAGCCGGGTCGACCATGCTGAATGGTGGACGTGATGCGTAGCGGTCGAATGCGGAATCGAAATCATCGAAGATTTCGCGGCGACGACGCGCCCGGTCGGCGAGCGAGTCTTCGCCTTCGGGCTTGATGGCCGAGGTGGGTGGAAGGATCGGTTCGAACAACCAGGTGGAGGCGAACATGCCCGGATGATCAAGCTCGGCGAGCGCAACGGATGCGCCACCCATCGAGTGACCGAATGCGTGCACGGGCTCGGTACCGGCAACCGCTTGCACCGCCGCGGCCAGGTCCTCTCCCATCCCCTTCCAGTCCATCGATAGACCTTCCGGGATGCGCGCATCGCCGTGACCCCGAAGATCGACGCCAATGCAGTGGAAGCGGTCGGCAAGCGCCGCAGCCATGGGGAGGTAACAACGACCGTGAAATCCGGTGGCGTGTGCGAATACCAGCATCGGCCCACCGCTCTGGTTGCCGCCAAGGTCGTGGACTGCCACCTTGACGCCATCGGTGGATGGAATGAATCTCGTGGGCTCAGGCACCCACCGGATCGTAGTCAGAGTTGGCGGATCCACCCAGATCCATACGGACCCAGCATCAACTGGCCATCGTTGGTGGCGCTGCCGTCATCGCTGAGAAGGTCGTGCCATTGGCCCGGAAGCGACACGCTCACCGGGTAGGCCGTGATGTTGATGTACACATCGACGACGTCTCCGTCGCTCCCCGTTCGGCGGATACCGACCAGCGAATCTGGCGATTCGATGAGCGATTGCGATGCCTCGGGATGGAAGGCCGATGAGCCGGTGCGGATGGACACCAATTCGGCGACGCGCCGCAGCACCTGATCCTGATCGCTCCCGGGACGCTCGATAACGGCATCGATTGTCGACCGGTCGACGCGGGCGCGGTTGATGGAGCGTGCGGCGCCGCTCTCGGCGACGCCTACCAGGTCGTTGGGCGAGGCGAGGAGGCTGTGGATGTAGAACGCCGGGAGGCCGACAAAGGCCAGCATGAGGGCGTGGGCGGCTACGAACCGGTCGATCTGCAATCCATCGACGACGCCCCGGTGGTTGAGGCGCATCGCTTCAAAGAGCGAGATGTTGAGTTCGTAGGGATGTTCGGCTCCGTCAGGACCGGTGAACATCGACACCAGGCCGCCGGCTCGGCGAACCGCGGCCACCATGTCGTCGATTTCATCGCTCGACAAAATGCCCTCGGTGGGCCGAAGACCAATGCCATCGTGCGACGCCAGAAAGTTGAAAAACGAGGTTCCGGGTCGGAGCGGTTCGAGACCGTCTATCCATGCTTTGAGGTGCGCGCTTTGTCCCGAGAGCAACGCCTGAAGAACCAGAGGCGGCATCGTGAAGTTGTAGACCAGATGCGCTTCGTCTCCGCTGGCCGCATCGCCGAAGTACGACACGTTCTCGGCGTGTGGAACGTTGGTCTCGGTAATCAGCAACGCATCGGGTTCGCGGGCCTCGAGGAGAAGTCGGATGAGTTTGACCACTCGATGGGTCTGGGGAAGGTGGATCGAAGAGGTACCGATCTCCTTCCACAGGTAGCCGACGGCATCGAGCCGAAATGCCCGAACGCCCTCGCCGAGGTACTGGTTGATGAAGCCCAGAAACTCCATGAGCACCGCGGGATTCGCAAAGTCCAGGTCGAGTTGGTCGTGACTGAAGGTGGCCCACACATGCCGCTGGCCCGATGCCGTTTCGACCGTGCGAAGCAGCGGTGAGGTGCGAGGCCGCACAACGCCGGTGAGATCGGTGTCGGGATCGACGGTGACGAAGTAGTCGCGGCCCGGGAGCTCGTCGGCCAGAAATTGTTGAAACCAGCTGCTGGACGCCGAAGCGTGGTTGACGATGAGATCGGCCATGACCCGATGGTCCCGGCCAATCGCTGCGATATCGTCCCAGCCCCCAAGATCCTCGCGGACCTCAGCGAAATCGATAACCGAGAATCCGTCGTCGCTACTGAACGGAAAAAACGGCAGCACGTGCACCATCGACACGATGTGGCCCAGCTGCTCGTCGACGAAATCCCGAAGGGCTTCGAGGGGGCGCGCGGGCGGCGCGAGCACCGAGTCCCCGTAGGTGATGAGCGCGACGTCGCCTTCGGACCAGGTTGGCCCGACCACTGATGGCGGCTCGGCTTCTGTGTCGAGGCCTATTGCCTGCAGGGATCGCTCGGCGAGTTCGGAGGCTGGCCCATGGTCTGGGTAGAGGACTGCGAGGTGTTCGGAGAGCTGGTTGACGAAATTCGAAGTCATGGAGCAGAAGTCGGAGGAACGGTGGCAGCGGGGAGCGTCGTGGGTGGAAGGGTTGTGGTTGGAGGCACTGTTGTTGGAGAGACTGTCGTTGCAGGCACTGTTGTTG
>CAZGVQ010000031.1:0-6403 GCA_964529355.1 uncultured Acidimicrobiales bacterium | reverse complement strand
GTTGGAGGAACGGTGGTTGGAGGAACGGTGGTTGGAGGCAGTGTGGTTGCAGGAACGGTGGTTGGAGGCACTGTTGTTGCAGGAACGGTGGTTGAGGGCAGCGTTGTTGGAGGAACGGTTGTCGTCGTGGGAAGCGGTGAGCCATCAATGCTAAGGCGTTCGAGGTACATCGAACGCACCCCGCCGGGATACCCGATGCGGTACCGCCACTCGTGGAAGACCAACCAGGTCGAACCGTTGGCTGCCACGAGGAACTCGCCGCCGCCGGGTCCGCCGTCGCTTGCCCGCCAAGGGCTCGTCGACGACTTGTGGCACGGGCCCTGCACCGACTCACACACCGCGTGGCCCATCGCGTACCGGTTACTGGCCCAGGAGTTTGCCGAGTAGATCAGGTGGAAGCGATTGCCGGCCTGGATCATCGAGGGCCCCTCGATCAGCGCGCCTTCCCAGGAATCGCTCGACCACAGCAGTTGGCTTGGTGATCCGACCAACGACAGGCCATCGGCCGAAAGCGGCTGGCTCCAGATGCTGGTGAGGATCCGACAGCAGTTGCCGTCGTTCTTGAACAACAGGTGGGCCTGACCGTCGCGGTCCACAAACGTTGACGGGTCGATCGAGCCGCCAAGCGCGGTCTGACACACGATCGGCGATGGCGCTTCGGATACAAACGGACCGCCGGCCGACGACGATGTGGCAACGCCGATGCACTGGCGACCGCTGGCCGCGTCTCGCGTCGTGAAGTAGAGAACCCAGCCGTCGTTGCGCCACAGCACCGCCGGCGCCCAGGTCTGCGTGGCGCTCGGCGCCGCCCAGACAGGTAGCTCGGGAAGAGCATCGCCCGCAGGCTGCCACGTCGCCCCGGTGAGGTCAGGCGAATACCAGACCGGCACATGACCCGCCGATGTGTTGGTGGTGTAGAGGAAATAGCCCGTCGAGGTGGCTACGACGAACGGGTCGGCCGCATCGCCAAGACCGGCCCACGACACGCCGCCGCCCACCGGGGCGCTCAGATCGAGGCCCGCGGGCACCGTAGGCGTTGGAGAAGCTGGCGCGCCGACCGCACCCGGGGCGGTCGACTTGGCCGGCGGAGCGGGAGAAATCGTGGTGGTCGTGACCGTGGTGGTGCTCGCCAGGCTCGCACCCTCGGTGTCTTCCGGAACCTCGAGGTCCAGGCTGAAGCCGGTCGAGTCATCAGGCAGGCCATCGGGCTGGTCCTCGTCGACGAACGCCAGCTCCTCGGGCACCGACGCCGGGGGTGAGGCTGCGGGTGGCGCTGAAACGGCGTCGAGTGCCGGCTCGTTCTGGGCGCCTGACGGCTCCACAATCCCGTTTGATCCTCGGACCGCGACCAAGGCCCCCATACCAATGGCAAGGGCTACCGCTATCGCGAGCACGAGCGTGCCAACGCGACCTGATCCTCGGATGGATTCGCCGTAGGTCACATGGCACCCATCGGCGGGGCGCGCACATCTTGAAGTTCGAGCGGGACTTTCGTAGGTGGCCGAGAAGCGAGCTCAGGCCCGATTTTTGAAACCTAGGCCGAATTGCTCATGCCATGGGTCAAACGGCCGATAGGCCCCACGCAAGTCTTTTCAACTGGTAAAGGTTCTGACCAATGGCTTTCGACAACTCCACCGCACAGCGCGACACCAAGCTCACCATGCGCACTGTGGCCGTCGTGTCTCTCGTCGCCCTGTTTGGCGCGCTCGCCGCACTCATCGGCTCGGCTCCGGCAGCCACTGCGCAGACCAGCACAACCGGATGCGGCACCGACGTTCTCGAAATCGTTCACACCATTGGGCAGGCCGACGGAGCGCTGGTCGGAAATGACGGACCGGCAGCCGCTACCAGCACCATCGACCTGGACAACCCGCTTGCTGCCGGGAGCTATGAGGTACGCGCCGTGAGCGCCGACAGCCACTGGTCGGAGCGTCGCGACCAACCACGCGAGCAATACACGGTAACCGTCGGTAGCCAGACCGTCGGCCCCACCACCGATCTTCCCCTCGACGCCGACTTCATTGGATCAACCACCGACACAGCCACCGATGAAGACCTGGCAAATGTGCCGGTCGACGTGTTTCCTGGCGAATCGATTGGCACCATCGAACTCACGGGCGCTGTCGACCGGTTCACCCTCACTCATGTCGATGGCGGCGCCGGACAGGGAAGCAACAGCATCTCGGCTCACCAGATCACCTTTACCTGTCTTGCAACCGGGCTCGGCCTGAGCTTCGACAGCGCAAGCTCCCCACTCCTCGCCGACGGCAGCGCAGTGGTCGAACTGAGCGTTTCCAACGGTGGAGCCGCTGACCAGACCGGCATTGTGGTGCGAGGCGTGCTCCCGAGCGGCGTCGATCGCAACGGCATCGTCAGCGCGCCGAGCGGCACGACCAGCAGTGTGGGCGCGACCATCCGCTGGGAAGGCGACCTCGCCGCCGGCGAAACCGTCGTGGTGGCTATCCCGGTAGTTGCCACCCCAGCGGGCTACGCCCAGTGCGTGGCCGATGACGGCTCATGCACCCTCGTTGCCGAAATCGTTGGCGCCGACGCCGGCGCCTCTGGCACCGACCCAGCGACGACTGACCTCACGGCAACCGCAGACCTCGAGGTCACCACCAACTACGCCCCGGCCAACGGCGACTTCGAACAGCTTGGCGGAACCGTAACCGTGTCGATCACCAACGCCCCCGGAGATCTGATGAGCGTTACTGCTGACGGGCTGGTAATCGAAAGCGACATCGGATCCTCGCTGTCCATCGACCCCGCTTCTGTCGGGGCTACCGCGGGCACCGTGTCACTCGATGGCGACATCTTGCGCTGGAACATCGACCGCCTCGCCCCGGGTGAAAGCGCCGCCTACAGCGTGAGCGTGGCCCTCCCAGACGCCGGCACCTTCTCGGTGCGCACACAGGTGGTAGCCAGCAGCGCAGCCGATCCGGACTCGACGCCCAACTCACTCAGCGATCGGTCTGGCGATGACGACATCAGCGCCGTGGAGGACGACGAAGCTGCTGCAGCCATCATCGCAACGTCACCAAGCACCACCACCAGTACCTTTACCACCACCTCTCTTCCTCCCGTCACCACCCGCGCTCCGCTGGTGGTCGAGATTGAGGCCACAACCCAGGACGCTGAGCCCAGCTTCCAGTTGGACCTCACCGAACAGGAAGTCATCGACCTCACCTCATTGGACGAACCAGAGGTTGAGTCCACCGATGACTCCGAGGACGACGACCGTACCGAGGTTGCGGGTGCCATCGAACTCCCCGCCGAAGGAATCCCCACCATCGCTGTCGATCAGGACAACCGGGTACCGCTGGCCGCGCTGCTTGCAGTGCTCCTGGTTGCGCTGTCGGCCGGTGTGGTGATTGCCGATCGTCGAGCCGGCAAGAAGGCCAGCCTCGCAAGCGGCACCATTACAAACAGCACGATCGACACCGAGTAATCGGTTGATCGTTCCGCCGCCTATCCGTCGAAGCGACTGCACCCTTCGAAGCCGTTGAGGACGCCTTCGCGGAAGGCACCCACCCGCTCGAACCCGGTACCGCGGTTGTCGTCGGTGTCGTTCTCGTCGCCAAGGATGAGTAGCGTCTCGACCGCTTCGTCGAGATCGCCGGGTGAGATCGAGAGGATTCGACGGTCGGGGTCGGTTTCGGTGTCATCGAACGCCCGATCCGAAGTCGGCAGAATCGATGCGGTCCAGACCCCGGCGTAGCAGTCGGCCTGCAGGCTGTTGAGCAGCCGATCTTCAGCCACACCGAGCCGGGACTCGATGGCGAAACCGTACTGTGCTGCGATGATGATTCCTGGTCCGAAATCGCCGAACTGATCGTTGAGGCTTCGGATGGCCGTGTCGACCTCGATGCCGATGTAGTCGTCGGTCGCACAGTAGAACGCCAGCAGGTCGATGTCGTTCTCGCCGCACGGCAGCGACTCGCCTTCGCCAAAGGTCACCACCGAACCGTCGATGGGATCCCACTCGCCGAAGCGCCGCTCGAACTCCGATGCCCAGAACAATTCGAGATCTTCGGGCATGAGATCGAAGATGTCGTCGCCGGGCGCATCGGTGAGAAACGGAAGATTCCCGCCACTAGCGACGTCGGCCTGACTTCCGAAGGGCACCTGGGTAACGACGATGTTCTCGTCGGTGTATCCGGCGCATTTCTCGGCACCGTTGTCGAGACCGTCGCGGAAGCCGTTGACCCGGTCGAAGGCGTTGCCATGAGCAAAGGGATCGGTGGCCGCGGTCCCCGGCGTGTCGGCGATCTGTACGAACTGGGCGAGCGCCCGGTCGAGGTCCCCACTGGTTACCGGAAAGCCATCGTTCGGGTTCTCGGCGACGCTGGCTATCCAGGCACCGGCGTAGCAGTCGGCCTGGTTCTCGAAGGTAATGGTGAGGCCTCGGAAACCGACCCGCTGCTGAATTGCGTGTCCAACCTCATGAGCCAGAATCAGTCCGACGCCCAGGTCGCCCGCTTGTTGGTAGACGCCGGGGAACAAACCCTCGTCGTCCCACGCCACGACATCGGCAACACCGCAGTAGTACGCGTTGTTGGCGACTTCACGGCGGTTATTGGCGCAGGGCGGAATGGGTTCGTTGGAGCTGTAGGCGTAGAAACCGCCTTCGATGGGCTCGTACTCGCCGCGAAAGATCTCGGGGAATTCGGCCCGCCAAAAGTCCTCGATGTTGCCCAGCGCACGCGCCGAGGCTTCGTTCCAGGGCTCGCCATTGTTTCCAACGACTTCGACCGGGTCGGACGGGCCGGGGAATGACGAGTCGAACGCTTCGGTCGTGGGCGGCGACGACGGCTGCTCCATCTCTTCGGATTCGCCGCCCAACACGCCTTCTTCGAGTTCGGGGGCTTCAAAGACGTCTTCATCGTCATCGCTTCGTGGTGCTTCGATACCCGGGTCAACCGTGACCGGCGGCGACACATCGACGGCGTCCTCGTTGCCATCGCGCGAGCTGACAAAGAAGATGCCGGCCAGGATGACCATGGCCGCGATGAGACCGGCAGCCAGGGTGACCCCTCGGCCGGTCGGTGGTTTGGTTTGGGTGGGAGTCGGCGTGTGGCCCACCGGTCCGGTCTGAAATGGGGATTCGGAAGGTGGAGAAGTTGGGGGGCCCGCTGTTGGAGCGGCTGTGGGCTGGGGCGGGTACCAACGGCCGTCAGAAGCCTGCCACCAGCCCGCCGGATGGTCAGTGGCCGGCGGCTGCTGTGGTTGCGGAGACACGGGCGGCGCAGTGGGCACCGAAGGTACGGGAGGAGCAGTTGGCGCCTCAGGCACCGGATCGGGCTGCGCCGGGGTCGCTGGCGGGGTTATCGGACGCGCGCTCTGTTGCCGGCTTGGATGTTGCTCGGGCGGGTACCAACGGCCATCTGATGCCTGCCACCAGCCGGAGTCGGCGGCCGCTCGGGGGTCGGGCTGCTGCTCGGGGGGATACCAATTCCCATCCGATGCTTTCCACCATCCGGGGTGCGGTGCTTGCTCACTCATTCACAACGAGCATGCCTCAAAACCCGGCCCAAGTAGGCCCCGGCTGAAGGAGATATGAAGAAAATGAAGAACTGAAGAACTGAAGAACTGGGGAAAGAGAGAAATTGCCCCGAAGGAACTACGCGGCTGCTGCGGGCCGGCCGGCCGTGAGGCGGCTCATCACGTCAGATGCCCGCTCGGGGCGGCCAAACAGATATCCCTGCGCCAGATCAGCACCCAGCTCGGCGAGCTTCTCCGCCTGGGTTTCGCGTTCGACGCCTTCAGCGATGGCGATGATTCCCATTTCCTTTGCCAGGGCAAAGACGTGACGCAGAATCATCGTGTCGTCGATCGACGATTCGATGGCGCTGGTGAAGACCCGAGGGATGCGAATCGAGTCGACCGAGAGTTCGCGCAATGTCGAAAGCGACGTTGCGCCACCACCGAAGTCGTTGAGGCCGATTCGTACGCCGCTGGCCTTGATGGCCCGGATTCGTTCCCAGGTAAGTTCGCGGTTGCGTTCGACCGCCTCATCGGTGATGTCGAACAGCAGGCTCGACGCGGGCAGACCCGAGGATTCGAGCGCACCCTGCACGATGTCGGGGAACTCTTCGTGCTCGAGCTGTTGTCCAGCGATGTTGACGCTGAGCACCATGCTTCCGCCGGTGGCCAGGTTCCGCTCCTTTGCATCTCGACACGCCTGCTCAAGCACCCAGGTGTAGACCGGGAGAGCAAATGCTGAACGCTCGAGCTGAAGGATGAAATCGCGGGGTGTGAAGACCTGAACGCCGGCCGCTCGGGCATCGATCCAGCGCAGCAGTGTGTCGAACCCAACGATTTGTCGGCTCTGGGCCATCACGATGGGCTGGTAGAAGAGGTGGAAATCGCCCTGGGCAAGGGCCCGTTCGATGCTTTCCTCATC
>CAZGVQ010000030.1:0-13770 GCA_964529355.1 uncultured Acidimicrobiales bacterium | reverse complement strand
ATCCACCAGCTTCACCGACGGCCTACAGACAACCATCGCCTGGTACGAGGCAAACAAAGAAAAGGCCGAGGCAACAAGCGCCTAGTCGCCAGCCCCTGGCGCGGGTACCACAGCCTGAGAGACAGGGGTAACGGTCGCCCGGAGCGGGCGGAGGGCGACACGAGCGCGGAGGCCGATAGCGAAGCGCAGAGAGAGCGAGCTTGCGAGCGAACGACCAGAGTTAAAGGTTCTCTACGCCGAGGCCTTGGAAGTACTCGGCGGTTCTTGCGAGGCCTTCGCGTAGTTCGACTTTTGGTTCCCAGCCTAGGAGTTCGCGGGCCTTGGTGATGTCTGGCTTGCGCTGGGTTGGATCGTCGGTTGGGAGGTTCTGGTAGACGATCTCGGACTCGACGTTCAGTACTTCGAGCACCAATTCGGCCAGCTCGGAGATGGTGAACTCGCCGGGGTTACCGATGTTGATCGGACCGGTCTGTTCAGAGTCGAGCAACGCCAGGAAACCACGGACCTCGTCCTCGACGTAGCAGAAGCTACGGGTCTGGCTGCCGTCGCCGTAGATGGTGATGGGCTCACCGCGAAGCGCCTGAACGATGAAGTTCGACACCACACGGCCATCGCGGGCCCGCATGCGCGGGCCATAGGTGTTGAAGATTCGCACGATGCGAACCGGGACACCGTGGTAGCGGTGGTAGGCCATCGTCATGGCCTCGGAGAAGCGCTTGGCTTCGTCGTACACCCCACGTGGACCTACCGGGTTCACATGACCCCAGTACTCCTCGGTCTGCGGATGCTCCTGCGGGTCGCCGTAGACCTCGCTGGTGGAGGCGATCATGAACTTCGCGTCTTTGGCCGTCGCGAGGCCGAGGCTGTTGTGAGTACCGAGGCTTCCGACCTTGAGGGTCTGAATCGGCATCTCGAGGTAGTCGATGGGCGACGCTGGGCTCGCGAAGTGCAGCACTGCATCGACCTCGCCGGGAACCCAGATGTATTCGCTCACATCGTGGTTGACGAAGGTGAAAAGCTCGTTGCCGAACAGGTGGGCAATGTTGTCGGCGTTGCCGGTAATGAGATTGTCGATCGCGATTACCTCATCGCCGCGCCCGGTGAGGGCGTCGCAGAGATGGGAGCCGAGAAATCCGGCTCCGCCGGTGATCACGATGCGAGCCACTTAGTTCCGTCCGATTCCCTGGTAGGCGAATCCCCGACGACGAACTGCTCCACGGTCGAGGATGTTGCGGCTGTCGACGATGCTCTTGTTTGCAACCAGACCAGCGACCTTGTCGAGATCGAGCCACTTGAACTCGTCCCACTCGGTGAGCACGGTGAGCACGTCGGCGCCCTCGGCTGCGGCGTATGCGTCGCCAACCACCTCGAGGCCGTCGATTTCGAGGCTGGTCACGGCCGGGTCATAGGCCCGAACCTTTGCGCCGGCATCGACGAGACGCTTGATGACCTCGATCGATGGCGACTCCCGAAGGTCATCGGTGCCCGCCTTGAAGGTCAGGCCGAGCACGCCGACCGATTTGCCCTCGAGCGTTCCGCCCGCGGCGCTCTGAATCTTCTTGACGACACGACCGAACTGTTCGTCGTTCACCTGGATGACGCCGTGAAGCAGACTGAAGTCGTATCCGGCATCCTCAGCGATACGGGTGAGCGCACGGGTGTCTTTGGGGAAGCACGAGCCGCCCCAACCCGGACCGGGCTTGAGGAACTGGTGTCCAATGCGCTTGTCGTAGCCCATACCGAGCATGACGTCGTTGACGTCGGCGCCCACCGCTTCGCACACTGCGGCGACCGCATTGACGAAGGAGAGCTTGGTGGCGAGGAAGGCGTTGCTTGCGTACTTGGTGGTCTCGGCTGAGGCCGGGTCGGTGACCAGGATCGGGGCACGAACTCCAAGGAACAGCGAAGCTACCCGGGTGGCTGCCTGCTGGTCATCGGCACCGATGACCACACGGTCGGGGTTGAGGAAGTCTGAAACCGCCGAACCCTCACGGAGGAACTCGGGGTTTGAGACCACCGGGCAGTCGGTGCGTCCCAGCGCCTGCTCGACAAGGCGGGTAGAGCCGACGGGCACCGTCGACTTGTTGACGACGACCGTGCCGTGACCAAGGTGCGGCGAGATTTCTTCAGCGGCGGCCTCGATGTAGCTGAGGTCGGCCGATCCGTCGGGCATCTGGGGTGTCGGAACGCAGAGATACACAAATTCGCGATCCTTGACCGCGTGCTCGGATCCGAGGACAAACGAAAGTCGGCCGTCGGCCATGGCCTCCTGCACGATGGCCTCGAGGCCGTCTTCGTGAATTGGGATCTTGCCCGCTTTGAGCGACTCGACCTTGGCCGGGTCGATGTCGGCACACACGACGTTGTGGCCGAGAGAGGCAAAACACGCGCCGGTGGTGAGACCGACGTAGCCCGTGCCGATGACGGCGATGCGGCTCGTGAGTTCCGGCGCGTTGATTGACTGATCATCCATGAGGGGAGCTGACTCCGTGAGAGGGACTGAGGGGCAAAATCTGTTGGACCTGGTCCACAAAGGGTCCGAGCGAAGCGTAACAAAAGCCGCGCAGCGTAACGATGGGTGCGACAAATGACCCTAAGCGTGGGGGTTGGTGGGTTGCTACTGACACGGCGCACCCTGGGGGATCTGGCCGATGACCGGAGCGAACGTGGTGGCTGGCCGTTCGGCGATCGAGACCTCGTCGCCGCTTGGGTCCGAAGCGATGGTGGTCGTGGGCGCAACCGACGTGGTGGTGTCGACGCCAGCTGGCGCTTCGGAGGTGGAAGGCAGCGCATTGGAGGTCGCCGGGCTGGCGGACGTGAAGACACCCGCTACTTCGGCCTCTGGACGAGGGATGAGACGCACTGCGTTGTAGTCAGAACCCACTACCAGTTCTATCGTCGTGGAATCGCCAGAAATAAGGCCCGCATCGGGCAAACCGCCGAGGTAGCGAACCAGAATTTCGGCGCTAGCCTCGCCCGGCGTTGCGAACCGAACGGTCGTGTCCACCTCGACCTCGGTTTGACCAGAGTTGACCACGCCAAACCCCCGTTCGCGGAGCGCATCGACCGCATCGGCAACCTGCTCGGGTTCGGCAGAACCTTGCGACACGATGACTTTGACGTCGGCGGGTCGAATTTCGCCGGTGACGCCCCGGAAGATGTCGATAATCGGCTGCGAGCTAATGGTGGCCAGCCGCAGAACGTCGAGCCCTTCGACGGCCTCGGCGGCACCGTCGCCCACGCTCTCGCCAGCCTCGCCGCTGGCATCCCGGTTGCCCGAGTCCTGTGCCGTCGGTTCGCCGGTGGCGATGAAGTCGAAGTTCACCGGCAGTTCGAAGCGCTCGAGGGTGTCGGGGTCGAACTCCTGGAATGCCCCACCGATTTCGATGAGGTCGCTGATCGACAGCTCGTCGTCGAGCTGAATGCTCTGCCCGTCCTGGGTGACCGCACTGATCAGCCGCTGAATCTCAAGCGGGTTCCGGCCGGTCCGGTCGATGACCTGTTCGAGAGCCAGGATCATGAAGTCGCGTTGACGAGCACCCCGGTCGAGGTCGGTGCGGCCATCGATCGATACCCACCGGCCGTCGATGAACTCCTGATACCGGCGGCTCCGCACATAGCCGAGCGCTTCGCTGCCGCTGAGCGAGATGCAGCCGGCCTCGGGAATCGAGAGTCCCGAGTTGCGGTCGCGGGCCGGGTTCTCGAAGTACACCGGGACGCCACCAATCGTGTCGACGACCGCGGCAAACCCGGCAAAGTCCACCTGGAGATAATGATGAATCGGAACCTCGAAGAAGGTCGTGACCGTTTCGACCAGGAGGGCCGGTCCCCCACGCGAGAGCGCAGCGTTGATCTTTTCTTCCTTGAAGCCGGGAATTGGCACCCACAGGTCGCGCGGGATCGACATCACCCATGCATTGCCGGTGGTGGGATCGAGTCGAACCAGCATCATGGTGTCCGAGCGCGCCCGTGTGGCTTCGAACTCGAGGTCACGGCCCGCGGTGATCGGGTTGCCCTCTTCGAGGCGAGCCGCCGAGTCAGCCCCGACCAACAGGAAGTTCAGCGGTTCACCAGCGACCGGAGCTTCGGCCAGCAGCGGCGTGTCGCCTGCGGAGAACTGGATTCGAGGAATCGACTGAACGGTTTCCTCGACCCGCTGGAGCGACCACGCCGCCAGAATGCAAGCGGCGATGACCGCAAGGTTTCCAATCATCAGGAGACGTTGCGGCCAGGTACGCCGAAGAACTGCGGGAGGGCCTTGATCCACGGAGACACGCTACCAGCGCGCACCGCATTTCTGGGTCCAAGTGCCCGAGTGTCGTGCTAGGCCGGTCGAAGGTGGTGAACGTCGCCTGCGCTGACGACCACGATGCCGCCGGCCGCTTCTGCTGAACGTTCGACGAGAAGATGGCCCTCATCGTCGACGCGTACGGCTGTACCGGTGATTTCATCGTCGCCAATCCGCTCCACCCGTACGCGCTGGCCGATCGAAACGCATCGTTCGCGGTAGGCCTCGAGGAAGGTCTGCTGACCGTGCGGCTCGCGACCGACCAGGTCGAGCCAGTAGTCGAACCGGTCGCACAGGTCATCGAGCACCGCCTCGACGCCGACGATCGCCGGATCGTCAGAACCAACAAGCTCTCGAAGCGAGATTGCGTTCTCGACCGACCCTCCGGAATCACTCGCGGAAGCGACGGGGATTCCAAGCAGGTTCATCCCTATCCCGGCTGCCGCGCCAGCGATAGCGCCGTCCACCGGTACAGCTTCGACCAGTATCCCGGCCAGCTTGCGTGACCCGACCACGACGTCGTTGGGCCACTTCAGGCCCGCATCGGTGCCGCCGCGGGCGTGCACCACGTCGAGCGCCGCCACACCGAGCACGAGCGGCAATGTGGCGCTGACGTCGGGGGCATCGACCAGAAAGGTGGTGAGCAGCGCGTCCCCGGCGCTGGCTTCCCAGGTGCGGGCGAGTCGTCCTCGACCAGCGCTCTGGTGGTCGGCCACAAGGACCGCGCCGGGTGGTTGCCCACTCGCCACCCACGCCATGACATCGGCGTTGGTGGAACCCGTGTTGGCGACCCGGATTCTCGAATCGGCGGGAAACCTCTTGGGGCGGCCGCGACCAGACGAGCCAGGGTTCGTGTCAGCGGTGGGCATTGGACTAATTCTAGAGGGATGTTCTCGAAGGTATTGATAGCAAATCGCGGCGAAATCGCCGTCCGGGTTATTCGAGCGTGCAAGGAACTCGGCATTACATCGGTAGCGGTGTACTCCGACCTCGATCGCGACGCGCTTCATGTTCGACTCGCCGATGAGGCCTACGGACTCGGCGGCCAAACCGCCGCCGAAAGCTATCTCGATGTCGACGCCATCATGGACGTCATCGACAAGAGCGGCGCCGACGCGGTGCATCCCGGTTATGGCTTCTTCTCCGAAAACGCCGAGTTCGCACGAGCCATCACCGACAAGGGTGTCAGCTTCGTCGGGCCACCCCCATCGGCCATCGAGGTGATGGGCGACAAGATCAGTGCTCGCGAAGCCGCCGAAAAGGTCGGTGTTTCGGGGGTTCCCGGAAGCACCGAACTGGTCGATAACGCAGCGCAGGTGCAGGCATTTGGCGATGAGTTCGGTTGGCCCGTGGCCATCAAGGCCGCGTATGGCGGCGGCGGTCGCGGCATGAAGGTCGTGGCATCGGCCGACGAAGCCGAGGCTGCTATCGAGTCGGCCAAGCGGGAATCGCTGGCCTACTTCGGGCGCGACGAAATCTATCTCGAGCGCTACCTCACCAAACCACGCCACATCGAAATCCAGATCCTCGCCGACAGTCAGGGCAACTGTGTCTATCTGGGCGACCGCGACTGCTCGGCCCAGCGGCGGCACCAGAAGCTCATCGAGGAAGCCCCGGCCCCCAACGTCCCCGACGATATTCGCAAAGCCATGGGCGAGGCGGCCGTGGCCGTGGCCAACGGTTGCGACTACGTCAACGCCGGAACGGTCGAGTTTCTCTTCGAGGACGACAGCTTCTACTACCTGGAGATGAACACCCGACTCCAGGTCGAGCACCCGGTTACCGAGCTCGTCACCGGCCAGGACCTGGTGGCCCATCAGCTTCGAATCGCAAGCGGAGAATCGCTCGGGTTCAACCAGGACGACGTGGAGATCAACGGCCACGCCATCGAGGTGCGGGTCAACGCCGAAGATCCGGCTGGCGGCGCATTCCTTCCGTCACCCGGACGCATCGACACGCTGGTGGTGCCCGACGGCTACGGCGTGCGATTCGACGGCGGCTACCAGGCCGGCGACGAAATCAGCCAGTTCTACGACAACCTCGTCGGAAAACTCGTGGTGTGGGGTGCCGACCGGCCGACGGCAATCGCCCGAATGTTGCGAGCCCTCGACGAGCTCGAGATCACCGGTGTCGCAACCACCGTTCCAGCCGACATAGCGATCCTCGAACATGACGACTTCGCGGCAGCGACGCACTCGACGAAGTGGGTCGAGGAAGTTCTGGACCTCAGTGGCGTCGGAGCAGCGCCGCAGGCGGGAACCGACGCGGGCGACGACGATCCGAAGGTTCGACGCGACCTCGATGTCGAGGTGAACGGCAAGCGGTTCTCGGTGAGCATGTGGGTTCCGGAATCCGCAGGTTCCGCGGCCGGCCCTTCGAGGGTCCGTCGCAGCGCTCCCAAAAAGGCCGCAGCTGCAGCCGGGTCAGGCCAGATCGCTGCCCCGATGCAAGGCACCATCGTGAAGGTCGAGGTCGAGGTTGGGGCCACGGTCGAGACCGGCGACACGCTGTGCGTGCTCGAGGCGATGAAGATGGAGAACAACATCGCGGCCGACAAGGCCGGCACGGTCGCCGAAGTTCACGTGGCTGTCGGCGACTCGGTCGGCAGCGGCGACATGCTGGTGGTTATCGAGTAGCCCTACTCGGAGGCTTCGGCCAGCACCTCGGACAAGGTCGGGTGCACAAACAGGCTCTCGACGATGTCGTTCACGGTGAGGCCGGCGTTGACGGCCAGCGCCACCACCGAAATCAGTTCTGCCGCATGTCGCCCCACGATGGATCCGCCGAGGATGACCCCGGTGGCCGGGTCGGACACGATCTTGACGAACCCGCGCGGGTCGTCGTTGATCAGCGCCTTTGCCGATACCGAGAACGGAACCTTGGTAACCCGGATCTTGCGGCCTTCCGCGAAGGCGTCGGCTTCGGCCAGGCCCACGTCGGCGATTTCAGGCTCGGTGAAGATGGCCGAGGCGGCCTTGTCGTAATCGAGGTGCCGGTGAGGAAGGTCGTGCATTCCCATGGCGTGTTCGGCGATCTTGCGACCCTGCATCGAGGCCACCGACGAAAGCGGGAGTCGCCCCGAGAGGTCGCCCGCGGCATAGATGTGTTTCACCGCAGAACGGCAATGGTGATCGACGGGGATGTATCCACCGTCGGTTTCGATACCGGCGTTCTCGAGCCCGAGTGTCTCGGAGTTCGGCACCGAGCCAATCGCCAGAAGGGCGTGGCTTCCGATGGCCTGGCGGCCATCCTCGACATGCACGGTCACGCCCGCTTCGGTGCGGTCGATTCCGGTACTTCTTGCGCCCTTCATGAGATTGACGCCCCGACGGAGAAAATCGTCCTCGAGCGCCGCTGCCACCTCCGGGTCCTTGGCGGGCAGCACCTGCTGACGGCTCACCAACAAGGTCACCTCACTGCCGAAGGACCGGAACATATGCACGAACTCCACGCCGGTGACACCCGAGCCGACAACCACGAGATGCTCGGGTAGCTCCCTCGGCGGGTAGGCGTCGCGGGTGGTAAGGATGCGGTCGCCGTCGACCGAGGCCCAGTCGGGAAGACGCGGGCGGCTGCCGGTGCAAAGCAGGATGTAGTCGGCCTCAAACTCCTCGGTGTCGCCGTCAGGGGTCGTTGCCTGCACCAGGTTCGGACCGAGCAACGTGCCGGTCCCGTTGACGATTCGGACGTTCTGACTTTCGAGAACCCGGTTGGTCGAGGTGGTGAGCTTGGCTTCGATGCCAGCTAGTCGATCACGCACGTTGTCGAGATCGATATGCGGCGAAACCTTGTCGAGACCCATACCTTCGGATCGGGCCAGGAACGAGAGCGCTCCGCCCGTGGCGATCATCGCCTTGGACGGGATGCAGTCCCAGAGGTGGGCGGCGCCACCGAGGACATCGCGTTCGATGAGGACGATCTCGGCGCCCAGTCGGGCGCCATAGGTTGCAGCGCTGTTTCCCGCCGGGCCACCGCCGACGATAACGATTCGAGTAGTCACAGTCGTGAAGTGTAACGGCGTCAGGACACCGAAATCGTGGAGATGACCTCGTTGGCCACCGGCACCAACGTCGACCGACGTCGATAGCTCCCGATGACGACATAAAGACAGAATGCGCGTCCCGCTTCGGCGCAGAAGACCTGTGTGCCGGCCTGTCCGGCAATGGTCCGCTGCAATGTGTGAGGGGCGACGTCGTCGATTCCGATAGCGCTCGGAAGCCGATTGGGTTTGAAAAGCGCGGTCTCTGCGGACGCCGGCTCATACTCGAGCAGGCTCACAAACACACCCCCCGCCCCCATCGCTTCGACCGCGCCGCTGCCGAAGTCACCTCGGTCCGCTGGCAGTCGGAAGTTGCCCGCGTGCACCACCAACGGCTCGAAAGCCTCACCACCCAGCGCCTGCGCAGCGGTCGGCGCAACGCCAGCGAACTCGACATCCCATCCGGTGGGGAGTTCGAGCGCGACGCCGTGGGCTTCGAGACGTTGACTCACAGCGCGAAGGATCCAACGATGGCGACGCCGGCGGTGAACGCCAACGCCGTGCGGGCCAGAACATCGGCTGCCCCAGCTCCCGCGGCGAGGCGTTGATGAAACACGCGCAGCGAGTTTGGCGACGTGATGGTGCGACCGGTGAGGAGCAGACCACCGCGCACAAAGCCAAAAACCGCACCGACAAAGAGCCCGCCGAGGGGTGAGGCCGTGAGCAGCGTCGCGGTCAACAACACATGAACGGTGGCGCTGGTGATGATGGTGACCACGCCCAAGCCGAGTTGGTAGCCAAAGCCTGCGCCATAGACCCAGCCGCGGTACTCATCGAGCCACGCTTCGTTGACCTGACGATGCCAGGACGGCAGCTTCACCTTGAGGACTCCGGCCTCGATACCCGCTGCGAACAGTGCCACGACACCAAGGATGCCGAGGCGAACCGAATCGCCGACCCAACCGAGGGCCAACCAGCCAACGGTGCCGGAAAGAACACCGATCGTTGCGCCACCAGCGCCCGCCCCCAGGATGTGCGCCGTAGCGGTTACCCACCAGCGGCTACTTCGACTCCGCTCCCCGAGCGGATGGATGCTCGAGAGCATCGACTCGCCTCAAGGCGACCAGGTAGAGCGGATCGCCGCGGCCACCGCCACCAGCACCCCAAGCGCCAGCACAAGTTGCGCGCTCATTGGCCGGGCCCCTGCGGATCGCTGGGGTACAAGCTCGGGTCGCCCGGCTCGATGCCTGCACGGCGGAGCTCGGCATCGGTGTCGGCCTCGCGCTGTGCACCGTTGCGACCGGTTCGTCTGGTCCCCGACTCGCGACGTCGAGCGATTCCGGCGTCGGCCACCGCCTGCTTCAGGAGGTTGGCCACCTGTTCCCAGGTGGAGGCGGCGCCCTCGCCCACGATGCGCGCCGACCCGCCGTCGGGGCCACCGCGCTCCACCAGAATGAAGTACGGCGACACCGGCACTTCGTAGTCGAGCCACGCATCGCTGGACATGACCGTGCGAACGCCGTTGGGGGCAAGCGCCAGAACCGATGCCTCGCTCTCGAGGTCGGGCCCCTTCGACACGATGACCAGTTCCGCGTCGAGGCCGTCAATGGTGCGACGAACCGGGTCAGCGAAGGCCTCCCAGAATCCCGCGCAGGTGAGGCAGCCGCTCGAGAGAAACGCGAGCAGGGTGAGGCGGTCTCCTCCGGTGGAAGGCCCGGTGACGCTGACCTTTGCCAGGCCGCCATTTGGGGTCCGCCCAACGACGTCGCTGGGTCCGCCCACGGTGGCGCGCGGCGCAGCGACACCGGGCCGGGTGCGCAGGTCGATCATCGATTGCGCGCCAGCGCCCTCAGCCGGGTCGTCGGGGTCCAGGCTTACGCCAAGCTCATGGAGGGCTCGTAATACCTCGGCATGGCTGCGCAGGAGACCCGCCACCAGCACGGTCAGCAGCACGATGACCGCGGTAAGAAGAATCACGAGGATGGTCATGGAACCACCACGTCGCGACAACCCAGACTCACCGCTGCGTCGCCGGTGGCGTCGAGCGCCGTGATACAGACACTGTGGGCACCCGGCGACGCGGCGAGGTCGAACCAGAATCCATGGTCGGTGCCATGTTGAGGAAACGCATCGCCGACGTCTTGGCGGGTGATGTTGGCGACGGTCGTGCCGACCAGGGTTCCGTCAATAACCGCCTCGATCGAGATCGGGCCGACGACGTCGGGGTCGATGGCCCAACCCGAGATCTGAACCCGACCGGCCAACACCGTGATGTTGTCGATGCCCCCGGCGGGCGAGGACGACGACACCGAGATCGTCTTGCACCCGAGCCGGCGAGTACGACCCGGACCGGTGTCGCGGCCACGAACACAGATTTCGTGTTGGCCGGGCGCCACCGGAACCACCTCGGCGAAGCCGTGCTTTCGACCGTAGGCGGGATACACCTGGGCGACGTCGGCCCGGTTCTTCTTGGCGAGCACGGTAGCGATGGTGACGCCGTCGACCCGGATGTCGACGTCGATCGGACCTTTGACGTCGGGATCGAGCGCCCAGCCCTTGACGAGGACGCCCCCGGGTACCTGGGTGACCGAATCGAGGTTGCCGCGAGGAGAGCCGGTGGTGAGGTCGACCGTCGAACAGCCGAGAAGCACTCGCCCCCTTCCAGCCTTACGATTCACCGCGTACACACAAACCTGGCTGCCGTCGGCGACATCGATCTGCACGTCGAACCCGTGGTCCTCGCCGAAATTGTTGTTGTAGCGGCGGGCGATGTCGCGGCGCCGGCGCTTGGCCTTGATGGTGCGAACAAATTTGCCGTCGACGGAGATCTTCACGTTCACGTGGGCCGCCGTGTCGGGGTCGATCGCCCAACCGACGAGCCGCACCAGGCCGGGGCCAGCGTGCGCGCCTTCAAGCTCGCCAAAGGGTGTGCGGGCGGGAGCCAGCACCTGGTCGCAGCCCAGTGAACGCAGCCGGTTTCCGTCGATGACGCTGGCACAGATGATATGCGGGCCGGCGGGAGTGGCAACCACGCCATCGAACCAGCGCACGTCACCACCGGAAGGCTCGGTCTGGCCGACGTCCTCCGCGGTCTGGTTGGCGAGTACGTCGACCGTAGTGGTGGTGCCTACCGACAGCCGGACGTCGGCCGGCGCCCCCTCCTCGACATAGCCAACGACCCGGAAGCCGGTGGGGGCAAGCTCGATGGCCACCAGCTTGCCGAGCGGTGAGCCAGGATCGGTTTGCAGACACGCAGCATTGTGGCTGCGGGTGCGATTGTCGGTTCGAGGGGTGGTGGTGCAGGAGTCATCGAGCGCCCAAGGCAACGCGCAGGTGACCACCCGACAAACAATGGGACCAATGCAGGCGACCTCCTGATTGCATTGGCCGTAGCGGAACCCGGTACAGCCAGCTTTGCGGTTGTTGCAGCTACCGTTTGCGCAACCACAGGGGGTGCCCGAGCACGACCCGGCACAGACGCCGCTGGGGCCACAGCCACAATCACCACAGGGAGCGTTGCAGTCGAGGTAGTAGCGAGGTCCCGACCCACAGAACCCCGAACCGTCGGCTTTCCACCAGCCGCCATAGAGCGTTCCGGGCGGACAACCATTGGATCCATTTAGCGTGCAGCAGAACTCGGTGTAGCCGTCGCAGCACTGGGCGCCGCACTGACACGATGAGCCACTGCAGTTACAGATCGCGGCGTACGCGGTGCCAGGCCGCAGCACAAAATCGCCCGGGGCAGCCACCATTGCGGTGCCCACCAACGCGGTCCGCCGGAGGAAACCACGACGGCTCGAGCGACCCTCGAGAAGCGAGGCCGCCGCCTTGACCAGCCGGGTACTCATGACGGGGTTCCCTCTTCGCTGGCCAGCGGTGCCTGCACCGAGAAGGACGCAACCTCAACAGCGGGGGGCGCAAAGACCTTCGGCAGTGCGGTGAAAGCCAGGAAGAACAGGTAGGTGCCGAGCAGTACCAACACCACAAAGGGAACTCCTGTGGCTGGCTGGTCGGCCAGGACAGTCGAAACGTCGTCGGCCGGCCACACCACTGCGGCGAATCCGATGGCGGCGGCGACGAGATTGACCGCGGTATGAATGACCGATGGCGGCGTGTCGTTTCGCCCAAAGCATCCGCATGAGGAAACCGCGTCGGTCTGTCGGCGGAGGATTTCGGCGACGGCCGCGAAGCCAAGGTAGGAGCCGGCGATGCCCAACGCCACCAACGATCCGCCGACGACCAGCCCCACAACCCCCAGACCCATCTCGGCAGCGCCGAGGGCTCGCACCCCGAAATCAGGGACCCGGACGCCCAACGGAGAGAGCACCATGGTCAGAGCATCGGCCGCCGAGTCAGGCGATACGACCTTGAGCGCCCCACTGAGCACAAGGATCAAAGCGATTGTGTAGAGCAGGCCTGCCATGTGGAGCCAGATCGTACAACTTCAACCACTCCCGTGGGTGCACAGAACGGGCCGATAGTCTTGACCAGCGTGAGTGCTCAACGCGTCCTTGTCATGTCGGCGGAACCTCTCGGTGAGCAGATGGCGGGCCCGGCCATCCGGGTGCGCGCGATCGAAAGGACACTCGCGGAAGCCGGCCACCAGGTGGTGGCTGCCGACCCAGCTTCGGCGGCCTCGATCCAGATCGGCGAAATCGACGTTGCAGTCGTGCAGGGCGGGGCGTTGCGCGCCCTCCCCGAACTCTCGGCCAGCGACACCCCCATCGTCGTCGACCTCTATGACCCGTTCCATCTCGAGGCGCTACACCGCGGCGCCGACGACGAGATCCGCCAACTCGACCTCCTCGAAGGAAGCCTGGCGACCCTCGCCGCACAGATCGCCCGCGGCGACTTCTTCCTCTGCGCCTCGCGAACCCAACGCCACCTTTGGCTTGGCCATCTCGCAGCGGCGGGCCGACTCAACCCGGCCACCCACGGCGACGACCCAACGTTTCACGCATTGCTCGCCCTCGCCCCGTTCGGGGTCGACGATGCTCCCTTCGCCCCCACCGGGGAGCTCACCCAGCACATTCCGGCCGCGACCGGGTCACCCACCCTGCTGTGGGCCGGTGGCCTGCACGACTGGCTCGACCCGATCACGGTGATCGAGGCCATGCCCGCAATCCGGGACGTACATCCCACCGCACAGCTCATCCTGCTTGGAGGCCGGCATCCCAACCAGCGTCTCGAGCCGATGGCGATGGTGGGCAAAGCCAAGCACCGGGCAGCCGACCTCGGACTTCTCGACGGTGCGGTCATCATCCACGAAGAATGGATCACCAACGCGGAACGCGCCGATCTTCTCAACGACGCCGACCTGGGCGTGCTCGCGCAATCCGATCACGCCGAGACCGAGTTCGCGTTCCGCACCCGACTGCTCGACCACATGTGGGCTGGTCTTCCAACCGTCTCCACCATGGGCGACGACCTCAGCCGCGAACTCGCCGTGCACGGCGCCGGCCGCATGGTCCCGCCAGCCGATCCCGACTCCTTCGCCGCTGCC
>CAZGVQ010000029.1:0-13783 GCA_964529355.1 uncultured Acidimicrobiales bacterium | reverse complement strand
CGATGTCCATCACCCGGTTGTGCACGAAGAACACCTGCCCCTCGCGGAGCAGCTCGCGCCGGATGGCCTCGGCGACCGCACGGTCGTCGTACTCGCCCACATAGGTCAGGATCGGTTGCCGGTCAGCGGGTGGTGTGTTGAGCAGGCTGAGATCGCGGATACCGGTGAGACTCATTTCGAGGGTGCGGGGAATCGGCGTGGCGGTGAGGGTGAGCACGTCGACGTTCGAGCGCATCTGTTTGATGGACTCTTTGTGGGTCACGCCAAAGCGTTGCTCTTCGTCGACCACCAACAACCCAAGATCTTTGAACTTGATGTCGGCGGACAGGAGACGATGGGTGCCGATCACCAGGTCGACCTCGCCGTCGGCCAGACCCAGAGTGACCTTCTTGGCCTGCGCGTTGGTGAGAAACCGACTGAGCACCTCGATGCGGACCGGGTAGCCAGCCATCCGTTCGGTGAAGGTCTGAAAATGTTGCTGGGCGAGCAGCGTGGTCGGCACGAGGATCGCGACCTGTTTACCCTCCTGCACCGCCTTGAAGGCGGCCCGCAGCGCGACCTCGGTCTTGCCAAAACCGACATCGCCCACGACCAGGCGATCCATCGGCGCCAGCTGCTCCATGTCGCCCTTGATGGCGGCCACGGCTTCGAGCTGGTCGGGCGTCTCCTGATACGCAAACGACTCTTCGAGTTCGCGCTGCCAGGGGGTGTCTTCGGCAAAGACGTGGCCGGGTGTCGACACGCGGGTCTGATACAGCACCACCAGCTCCTGCGCGATCTCTTCGACCGCCGACTGCACCTTGGCCTTGGTCTTTTGCCACTCCTGGCCGTTGAGCCGACTCAGCGACGGACTATCGCCGCCGGTGTAGTGCCGAACCGTGTCGATCTGTTCGGTGGGGATGTACAGCTTGTCGTTGCCGCGGTATTCGAGCAGCAGGTAGTCGCGCTCAACACCACCGATCGCCCGCTTCACCATGCCGGCAAACCGGGCCACACCGTGCTGCTGGTGCACCACGTAGTCGGCGACCTTGAGGTCGTCGAAAAAGGCCTGCGCATCGCGCTTTCGCTTGCGGGCCTTGCGATGGGCTCGTCGTCGACCGGTGACCTCGGCCTCGGTGAGCACCGCTACCTCGATGTTGGGAAGAACGAATCCTCGTTCGAGCGGCGCGATGCAAATACGTCCGCCCTTGGCAACCACGTCGGCGGTGCCATCGGCGTCGAATGCCAGGTCGGCACCCTGGTCGAGGAGCAGCTTCGACAACCGGGCGCCCGAGCCGGCGCCATCGGCACCAACGGTGAGCGAGTAGCCCCGATCGAGAAGCGACGAAAGACGTTGCGCCGAACTGGTGCCGTCGCCAGCGACCCTGTCCCAGCCGCTGGCCGAGATGCCCGGAGTCTTGGGTCCGTCGGGAACCAGGGGAAGGGTCCACGCCGGGGCATCGCAGCTAGCGAGCAGGCGATCGAACGGGAGGTGAAGTCGCGGCAGGCCATCGGACTCGGTGGGCGATGCATCGTCGGCAATCGCACCCCAGGTTCGAGCCAACGTGCGGGCGAGGTCGGCCTCCTCGGCGAGAATGTCGGTGGCCCTGTCGCGCAGTCGGCCGGGCTCGACCAACATGATCATTCCCTCGGGGCCAACGACGTCGAACAGCACCTGATCACGTTCGACCAGCCAGGGCAGCCACGATTCCATGCCGTCGAAGAGCTGACCATCGGTGAGCCGGTCCCACTGATCGCGACCCCATGGCTCGCTGGCGAGCAACAGTTCGGCCCGCTCGCGCACGGCATCGTCGAGCATCAGTTCTCGGGCCGGGAAGACCTCGATCTCTGAAACCGACGTGGTGCTGCGTTGGTCGCCGATGTTGAATTCGGTGAGGCGCTCGACCTCGTCACCCCACAGGTCGATGCGAAACGGCACCTCGGCGGTCGAGGGAAACACATCGACGATCGAGCCGCGCACGGCAAACTCGCCGCGGTGCTCGACCTGGTACTCGCGCCGGTAGCCCATGGCCACCAGATCGGCGGTGAGCTCGGTTTGGTCGATCTGGTCGCCGGTGCCCACCAGAATCGGCTCGACCACATCGTGGCCGGGCCCGAGGCGCTGAATCAGCGCACGGATGGGCGCCACGATGACCTTGGGGCACCTCTCGGGATCGCGAAGGTGCCACAGCACCCGCAGTCGTCGACCCATGGTTTCGACGCCGGGACTCACCCGTTCGAACGGCAAGGTCTCCCACGCCGGAAACGCTGCTACTTCGTCGGGGTCGAGAAAGACCCGCAGGTCGTTGGTGAGTCGGTCGGCGTCGGTGGTTGTGGGCACCGCGACGATCATCGGCTGGCGGTCGCCTAGCTGGGCCAGCGCCGCGATGGTCACGGCACGCGCTGGCTCGGGAACCGCAAGCACCGCATCTCGCTTGCCAAGAACCGAGATGATTGCGGGTTCTTCGGCGAGCAACCCGGGAAGATCGGCGAGCCTCACGAGGACTGGTTGTAGTGGTTCATCGCTGGCTCGAGGCCGTCGGTAAGGATTGCCTCCACCGCATCGGCGGCGTGCTGCATCGCAATGTCGAGTTCGGCTTTTTCGGACTTGCCTGGACGCCGGAGCACGTGGTCGGCTCCCGATTGGCGGCCGGGTGGTTTGCCGATGCCGATCCGAACCCGAGTGAAGTCCTGCGTGTGAATATGGCCAACGATCGACTTGAGGCCGTTATTGCCGGCCAGTCCGCCACCGAACTTGAGCTTGATGCGCCCGGGCTCAAGATCCATCTCGTCGTGAAGAACCACGAGTGTGTTCCAGCTGGTCTCGCCGGTGTCGGCATCGGCCGCCGGAAGGCCGTGCCGCTTCGCCAGCGCTCGCACCGCCAACCCAGCTTCGTTGTAATAGGTGAGCGGGATAGCCAGCGCTACCCGATGCTCACCGATGCGAACTTCGTCGACCAGCGAGTTGAATTTGCCGCCCCGAAGTTTGGCACCGTGGCGTTCGGCCAGAAGGTGCACGACGTCGGCGCCCGCATTGTGCCGGCTGCCTTCGTACTTCTCGCCAGGGTTGCCCAAGCCGACCACCAAAAGGTCGGTGGGCGTACCGGTTCGGTCCGATGCTCTGACTTTTCTGCGCCCGAAGGCCACGTGGGTGCGAACTACTCGCCGTCGTCGCCGCCGGCGTCATCGCCGCCGTCGCCGTCGCCATCGCCATCGCCATCGGCGTCGCCGCCTTCTCCCGCTTCGCCGTCTCCGGCTTCGAGAGCGGCAGCCTCGGCTGCTTCTTCGGCGGCCATTGCTTCGAGCGTGGAACGGGTAACCGTACCGACGGCGATCGACTCTTCTGGGTCGACCTCGGTGCGGGTGCCTGAGGGAAGGCTGAGGTCCTCAACGCGGACCGAGTCGCCAACGACGAGGTCTTCGATGTTGACCTCGAGCTCGGTGGGAATCGAATCAGGCTTCGACCAAAGGCTGAGGCTGAACATGACCTGATCGACCATACCGTTGGCCGCGATGAGCTCGCGTGCTTCACCAACGAGGGTGACCGGCACGTCGATCTGGACCTCGGCGTTCGGGTCGAGACGGATGAAGTCGACATGCATGACGTCGCGGCGAACCGGGTGACGCTGAATGTCTTTGACGATCGACAGCTGCTTATCGCCTTCGACCTCGAGGGTGATAAGTGCGTTGATGCCCGCATCGGTGGTGAGAACCGCCCGAAGCTCGGGCCAGCTCACGGCTACCGGAACAGGGTCTTGGCCCAGGCCGTAGACAACGCCGGGGACCTTGCCTTCGCGGCGCAGGCGACGCGTGGCAGCAGAACCCTGCGAGCGTCCAGTTTCGGTCTTCAGTGCAACGGCGGCCATTGCGGACTCCGGGAGATAGTTGGTGCGATCGGAACAGGGCCGACCGCTGAGAACAGGGGAAAGAGTAAAGGTCGATCTTATCGACCCCGTACCGTCGTGCGGCAACACCGGTGCGGACTCCCGCTCTATCCTGACCCGATGGACGATTCCACCGCTACCCGGGAGCCCATGGGTCCGGTACTGGTAACCGGCGCCTCGGGCTACATCGCAAGTCACACGTGTATCGAGCTGATGGACGCCGGCTACGACGTTGTCGGCGTCGACAACTTCGATAACAGCGAACCCGTGGTGCTCGACCGGATCGCCGAGTTGGCCGGGCGACCCATCGCGTTCACCGAACTCGACATCCGCGACACCGAAGCGCTGCGCGAGGTGGTAACCCGGCACTCCCCCACCGCCGTCATCCACTTTGCTGGCCTGAAGGCAGTGGGTGAATCGGTAGCCAAACCGCACCGATACTGGTCGGTCAACGTAGGTGGCACGCTGTCGCTGCTCGAGGCCATCGCCGACTCGCCCGTTTCCAAGTTTGTGTTTTCCTCGAGCTGCACGGTGTACGGAGACCCCGCCGAGGTCCCGGTAACCGAGACCACGCCCGTGGCACCCATCAGCCCCTATGGCCGCACCAAACTCGCCGCCGAGCGGGCCATCACCGACTGCCTGTCGACCCGAGCCTGCGACGGCCTCCTGCTTCGCTACTTCAACCCCGTCGGTGCTCACCCCTCGGGGCGAATCGGCGAAGATCCGGTGGGCGTACCCAACAACCTGATGCCGTTTGCAATGCAGGTTGCCGTGGGCCGACGCGACGCCCTCTCGGTGTTCGGCGACGACTACGACACCCCCGACGGCACCTGCATCCGCGACTACATCCACGTGGTCGACCTGGCGCAGGGGCACGTCGCAGCACTCGCTGCTCTTGGCACGGCCGCCGGAACCGGAACCTGCGAAGTGGCCAACCTCGGCACGGGCACCGGTTCGTCGGTTCTCGAAGTGGTCAACGCAGCGGGCCTTGCCGTCGGTACTCCCATCGCCCACGAGATCGTCGGGCGACGCGAGGGCGATGCGGCGGTGATCTTCGCCGACACCACCAAGGCCGATGAGCTTCTCGGGTGGAAGGCCCAGCGAACCATCACCGACATGTGTCGAGATCACTGGTCATGGCAGAGCCAGAACCCTGATGGATATCGGTCGGCGGGCTAGCCTCACACCATGCCGACCTCGCTGAATATCACCAGTCCCATCACGCTTGTCGGCAACGGCCGCTCGGGGACATCGTTGGTGTCAAAGGCGTTCAACAACCATCCCGACTGCCGCTACCACGGCGAGACCGTCAACCTCATCCACTCGGTCTGGTACTCGCTCGAACGCAACCTCCCGCCGATGCTCAAAGGCAAAATTCCCGAGACGATTCGGCGCCAGTTTCTCCACCTGTTCACCAGCGATACGCCCTACTGGATGCACAAACCCATCGGCGTACCCATCGTCTCCACCTTCATGAAGGACGACGAAGAGTTCATCGAGTGGTTCTGGCATGTGCTCACCAGCGTGTTTCCCGACGCCACGTTCTGCACCGTTGTGCGCCACCCGCTCGACGTCATCGTGTCGAGCCACGACTGGTGGGGCCGCCCCTACCACGGCATCGCCCATAGCAACCGGCTCACCGCCAAGATCGTCATGCATCCTTCATCGCCAGTGAGTTTCGGTGTCGCCTACGAAGATCTCATCGCCGATCCGGAAACCCATATCAAGGCCCTCATCACCAAATCCGGCCTCCCGTGGGACGAAGCCTGCTTGAAGCCCATCGAGGAGCTGCACTCGTCGAGCCGGGCCGAACGCTCAACCGACCCAACCTCCTTTCATCGCACCGACCAATGGGCCGATATTCCGGCCGAGGTCATCACACCCGAATACCGCGAGGCTGTCGGCTCCTACTGGGAGCACTACGCCGGGCGGCCGCTCGACTGGGGACCATTCAGTGTCTGACGACATCCTCGAAGAACTCGTTTCGCACCTGGGAATTCCGGGCCGTCGACGGTGGCTGCGCTATGCGGTGCACGTCGGACAGAAGGCCCCATACGTGTACGTCGAAGTTCCCAAAGCGGCCTGCACCACGGTGAAGGGTGTGCTTCGCGAGGTCGAAGGAAAACCTCCGCTCGAGAACCCGATGGACATCCACGTTCGCGAAAAGAACGGACTTCCGGGCCTCGAAACCGCGACCGCCACCAACCTGGCCGAACTGTTCGAGTCACACACCTGGTTCACCGTGGTTCGCCATCCGCTCGAGCGTCTGCTGTCGGGCTACAAGAGCAAGATCCTGCGGAGCTTCAAGCCCGATCCCCGCGGCGAAATGCGCTTCCACGGCGTCGCGTTGTTCCGCAAAGACGTCGACGCGATGGCCGAACACGGCTTCTACGAGCACGGCCAGATCCCCACCTTCGAGCAGTTTGTCCGCTTCGTCTGCATCCACCAGATGGACTACGAGCGCAACATCCACTGGCGTCATCTCCACAAGTGCACCTGGCCGAACCTGATCGACTACGACCACATCGTCCAGGCCGAAGATCTCGAAACCAAGTTCGAGCCCATGGTTCAGACCTTCGCTCCTGGCTTCATCGATGCGCAGGGTCTGCTCTCGACGCGCAAGAACTCCACCGCCAACTTCGATGACGAACACGACTTCACCCTGAGCGACGAAGCGCTCGAAGCATTCGCCACTGCGTATGAAAAAGACATGCGGGTCTTCGGCTATGACATCGATGCCTATGGCGACCCGGCCAAGCTCACCGCAGCGACACCTCGGTCGGCGCCGGTCGTCATCCAGCCGCTGGCCACCGAAACAACCACCCGGCTGCTGTTCGCCAACTGCCCGGTTCATCTCGACCCGGCGAAGCACGTGCAACTCAGCCGCACACCCAGCGAGCATCGCGAGCAGGGGCCGGTCAACTTTGGCGACGCTCTGGTCTGTGAAGCCACGCTCCGAGTGGTCGGCGAGACCGGACCCATCGAGAACGTCGGTCTCGATGCCGCGCTTTCGGACAAACGAGTCGAAGAGCTTCGGGGCAACTTCGATGCGCTGGTGATTCGCGGCTCCAATTACCTCACCCCCTTCCACGACCTCGGCAAGTGGGCCGACGCCGTCGAGAAGCTCGACCTGCCGGTGGTGCTGTTCGGGGTCGGTGCTCAACGGCCCGAGCGAAAGCCGTTTGCGCTGCAAGCGGGCACCGAACGCTTCCTTCGTATGGTGGCCGAACGAGGTGGCCCAATCGGTGTGCGCGGCATCTACACGGCCGAACTTCTTGAGCGCCTCGGCATCCCCGCCGACCCCATTGGTTGCCCAACCATCATCCGATCAGGGCAACCAACCATCTCGCTCGAACGATCCGAGCGGCTGCGTCGCTGGGGTCTCACCATCAACCGGTCGCTCAAGGGGCAGTACGCGGCGTCCAACGAACTACTCACCCGGTTGCAACAGCAGTTGGCCCGCACCGCTGCAACCGATGGCCGCGCGATCTTCCTCGGTCAGGGCGAAATCGCCGAGACCGTGGTGGCGCTGGGCGACCGCGACCCGGAGTTCATCGAGGCCATCGCGAAGGGGCTTGGCATCCTCACCCTGCCCGGAATCGACGGCATCATCAGCGAGATGGTGCGCTCTCATCTCGACAGCGGCGAATGGACCGAAGAGGTCGCAGCGCTCGACCTGGTGCTCGGGTTCCGGCTGCATGGCAACATCATTGCGCTGACCGCCGACACCCCAACGGTGTTTGTGTCCTACGACAGCCGCACCGCCGAGATGATCGAACTGCTCGACGCACCCCATGTCGACATCACCGATGTGCCAAACGTGCACATCGATTCGCTGTACGCCGACGCCGACTTTGCCCGAACCGAGCGGCGCTACGCGCAGCTGTTCAAGCGCTGGCACGAATTCATCGCCAATCGGCTCCCCGACCGCGCCGGGTTCTTCGGCACGGGCATGGCACCCATCTCCGGGCACTGGCTCATGCCGGCAAAGACCCCCAACAACGTCGCCGACAACACGTCACCGCATCGTGCGCAACTGGTCGACGTGAGCACCCGCCTCGACGACACCGTCCTCAAGCTCTACGCAGCAAACCAACGCTGGAAAGCCGCAGAAGCAAAACTCGCAGGCGAAGAAACCCCAGACCAACCAACCAAAACAAAAACCTGGGGCCTAACGCAGTAACTCTAACTCTGGTCGCTCCGGCGCGAGCGCCTCCGCTCTGCGCTTCGCTATGTCCCACCAGCTCCAACCTCGGCCTCCGCTGGCGCTACGGCACGACACCAAGCGCCGGTCAAAGCGTTGAATCACTCGAGCCTGGCTTGTTACGCAGTTTTCGTGGGAGCGGTCGGGGTCGCCTGGAGCGGGCGGAAGGCGACATGAGCGCTACGGGTCATAGCGAAGCGTTGAATCACTCGAGCCTGGCTTGTTACGCAGTTTTCGTGGGAGCGGTCGGGGTCGCCTGGAGCGGGCGGAAGGCGACATGAGCGCTACGGGTCATAGCGAAGCGTTGAGAGAGCGAGCTCGCGAGCGAACGACCAGAATCAGAGCTTGAAGCGTTTGAAGGGTCCTGGTTTTGGGGTTTGGGACTCTTCGACTCTGGTTGTTACCGCTTGCTCGAAGTTGTTCCAGCTGTGCATTTGGCCGACTCGGGTCCGGAGGGCGTCGGCTCGCTTCTTGGCTTCGGCGCGATCGGCTATGCAGGCACGAACAGCTACTGCGTACTCCTCGGGGGTGGCATCGGGCTGCAGCGGGTAGCCGGTGCTCGCATCGAGGATCTCTCCGATGCCGCCAACCAGCGGGGCCACCACCGGCAGTCCGGCGCCGGCTGCTTCTACCAGCGAAACCGGCAGGCCTTCCCATGCCGCGGTATGGAAGAAGAGGTCGTAGTCCCAGGGCGCGATGCTGGCGAACGAATCGTAGATACCACCGTCGATTGCGTTGGGAAGCGTTTCGGGAGGCCGCTCGTCGCCGGTCCCGAACATCACGAAGTCCACCTCGGGCACCAGCGCGGCAACCTCGTAGCAGAAGTCGGGCCGTTTCTGCGGCGCGAATCGTCCGGTCCAAAGCGCCTGCGGTCGTGCCTTGGCGACGAGGTCGAAGGAGGACTTCGCCTCGAGCTCGGCGAGCATGGGGGTCCGACTTACGGTGAACTTCGCGCCGTCGACTTCGCCGAATCCGAATCGGTCGCACAACAGATCGGCGAAGGTCTGGTTATCGACCAGGATGGTGTCGAGGTAGTCGATGGTCTCGACGAGGCGGTTGGCGTATCCCACCGGAAACCCGTTGGTGTCGTAGTCGAAGCAGAACAGGTTGGTCCACAGGCTCATCACCTGCGACAGCGTGAGTCCGTAGGTGTCGTAGGTCTTCCAGAGGATCGACGAGTTGACGTTGACGACGATGGCCGGCTCGACGCCGAGCAGGAACTCGCCAAGCACCCGCACGACATCTTCGGGGTTCATCGACAGCTGCTTGCGCATCGACGCCAGGTCGACGATGGGCTGATCGGCGGGAAACCATCCGAGATCGGCAGTGACGGCAAGTTCGGTTACGAGAATGACCGTCGGGATTCCCCGGTCGGAAAACACCTGCGCGATGTTGGCCGCGATGAGCTCGGCGCCGCCATGGCGGAACGCCGGGATGGCGATGACCGCCTTTGTGCCATCGGAGACCTCAGCGTCGAGCAGGTCGAGCAGCCGAGTGCGGGGGTCGAGGAAGACGTTGAAGTTCTGACGCTGCAGACCTTCGGCTGCTTCGTTGAGAAACGACACGGCGTAGTCGGCCGAAATCTCGCCGACCGCCAGAAGTTCGTCGCGAATGTCGTCGTCGACCAGAATCGGCGCTTCGAGCCGGGTGCCGCGGGCATCGCCCATGAGGTAACGCTCGAGCACGTGGCCCCGCCACGGCGATTGGCGGCTCTCGCCGACCTTGAAACCGTGCACGCCCCGAGAGTGAAAGCGTGAGCTTGGCTGCAACCGCTGCTCGTGCTCGGAACGCAGATAGAACAGTGCGGCGGGCTGGCTTGAGGGAACGGTGTCGGGATAGCGGCTTCGGATGAACGACGGGTCGATCATGCTGTGTGGACTGATGTCGTCCCAGAGACCGACGGTCATGAAGTGCATGTAGGACGACACCGGCGAGTCCGGGCCACGCCCGATACCGCTTTCGTCGCGATAGTGCGCTTTGTCGAACAACGGCGACGGCGAGAGGTCGTCGAGCATGCCCTTGGCCACAAAATGCTCGAGGGGCGACATGGCCTCGCCCTCTTCCCAGGCGGACTTCTCGGCGTACCAGCGCGAGGTGAAGAACGGGTTTGGTTCGCGGGGCGAGCTCTGCTTGGTCTGGAATGGGTGGGTCAGGTAGTGCGCGAGCGCGTTGATGTCGGGAAGCTCGATGTCGGGGTTCGACTCGAGGTAGTAGTCGCCCCAGAACAGCGGGTGGGTGCGAGCGTCGCGGCCGTCGTCGGTGTTGAGCCAGCTCAGGACGGTGGGCAGATCGCTGTGCCCTTCCTGTTTGGCCACGTACTCGGGATCGATGAGTCGGTGGGGCTTGAGTCCGGCGGCCGCACCTTCGCGCATGAAGTGAAGAATGAAGGGAATGTCGATGGGTGTCGGAAGCTGCGATTGATAGAACGCAGAGTCAAAGAACAGCGATGGCGAAATATTGCGTTCGAACCCGTGCTGGAGAAAATGCTCGAACAACGGGATGCCGGTGAGTCCGGGGATGGGGCCGGTGAACGAACCGACACTGCGCTGATAGTGGCCGCGCATGAACGCCTGGCGGAGGTGGGTCTGCTCGTGCTCGGACAGCTCAACCATTTTGATCACCAGCGCTGGCTGACACCGTCGACGGCGAGTTCAAGGCATCCCAGTCGAGGGTGTGATAGCGCGTCGGCAGCGCATGGACGCTGCTCGTGAGCAACGAGGACTCGCGCTTGTTGATGTAGTGCGAGGTACCCGCGACCACCCGATGCGGGATTCCCTGCCGGAGCGTTTCGGTGTTCCAACTCCAGTCCTCATACCCAAACCCGCTCTTCAACAGATTCGGCGGATACGGGATATCGCGATACAGCGAGGTCTTGGCAAACGACAGCGCGGTCCATCCGTTGTGGAGCCTGAACCGCGACGGCTTGAACATACGGTCTTCGCTGCCGAGATGGTGGTACACGTGGGGCATCTTGCCCGAGATGAAGTTGACCGCTGGGTGCCACACGGCGTCGCGGTCGGCTGCCTGAGCAGCTACGAACGCCCGCTCGATCCAGCGAAATCCCCACAGGTCGTCTCCGTCGAGAAAGCAGCTGTAGATGCCGTTGGCTTCGGCGGCAGCTCGGTTTCGAGCCAGCCCGAGGTCGCCGGCATCGGACTCGACGTAGCGAGCGTCGTCACCCAGAACCTTTCGGGCGACGGTGCGGGTTCGGTCGTCGGCGTTATCGAGGAGCACGAGGCGCTCGACGGTATGGCCGGCACTTTCGGCAAAACTTGCGGCGGCTTCGAGACTGCGGAGTGTCGGCACGCAACTTTCGCGTTCGCGGTGAAGATTGACGACAGCGGTGACATCTGGGGACGACATAACACCTGCACCCTACTGTTCAATGCTGTTCGATCGCACCGGTCGGAGTCACCCGAGCGGGCTACGAATAGTTGTCGCCGCCGAAAATCTCGCTGACGCTTGCATCCTCGAACACCGCGTGAATGGCCCGAGCGAGGATGGTCGAAACCGAAACGATTTCGATCTTGTCGATCTGCTTTTCGGGTGGCAGCGGCAACGTATCGGTCGCGACGACCTTGCGAATCGCCGAGTTCTTGATGCGGTCGATGGCTTCGCCCGAGAACACGCCGTGGGTGCACGCGGCAAACACCGCCGAAGCACCCTTCTCTTCAAGCAACTCGGCCGCGGCAACGATGGTGCCGCCGGTATCGATCATGTCGTCGATGAGCACACAAACCCGACCGTCGACTTCACCGACAACGTCTTTGGCTTCGACGGCGTTCTTCTCGCTCAACGACCGGCGCTTGTGCACGATGGCCAGGTCGGCGTCGAGTTCTTTGGCGTAGCGTTCGGCCACTTTCACCCGGCCGGCATCGGGCGACACGATGACCATGTCGTCGCCGAGCTTGCGGAGGTAGTCGAGGAGAACCGGCCGAGCGGTGAGGTGGTCGACCGGGCCATCGAAGAAACCCTGGATCTGATTGGAGTGAAGATCGACTGACACCAGTCGACTCGCGCCAGCAGCCTTGAAGAGCTGGGCGACCAACTTGGCGGTGATGGGTTCGCGGCCGTTGGCTTTGCGGTCCTGGCGGGCATAGCCATAGAAGGGTGCAACGACGGTGATGCGCTTGGCTGAGGCGCGCCGGGCGGCATCGACCATGATGAGCTGTTCCATCAGGGCATCGTTGATCGACCGTTCATCGAACGCCGAGTGCGTGTTGACGATGAACACGTCGGTGCCCCGGATGGACTCCTTGTATCGACAGTGAATCTCGCCGTTGGCGAACTCAGCGATCCCGGCATCGCCCAGCGGGACGCCGAGTTCCTCGGCGATGTCGGCGGCCAGAGGCCGACTCACCCGTCCACTCGCGATGTACAGGTGTTTCTTGGTAACCAGCTCCATGGAGCATCCTCGGGGTCAGGCTTTTCAGGGGGACGCCGCGCGAGCGCAGCAACCTCTCATGGTAGGCGATGGGCTACACCAGCGAACCATGTGGGCTTGGGGTTTGTCGGGTACGTCAGTCGAAGATCAGTCGGTGTAGCGGGCCACGAAGTTCGGGCCGGTCACCGTATCGGGGGCAACCTGAGCGCCCGGCTCCAGCGCTGCGAATGGCCCAACCACGGCTCGGGGCCCCACCTCTGCGTCGCGTCCGGTGGTGCGGGTAACCGTTGCGTGCTGTCCCACCGCGCAATCGGTGAGGTGGGTGTCGGGGCCGAGTTCGGCGTGGTCACCAACAACGGTGAATCCGCGCAGGATGGTCCCGGGTTGGAGGACGACGCCCGCGCCCAGAACCACATCGGCATCGATGTATGTGCGGGCCGGGTCGATCATGCGGACGCCACGCGCCATCCAGCGGGCCGTGAGCCGGCGACGGATCAGCGCTTCGGCGATTGCCAGGTCTTCGTAGCTACTGACGCTGCGGACCGAATCGAGATCGGTCACCACGTGCGACTCGACCCGGTGCCCGGCTGACGCGAGCACACCAATGGCGTCGTTGAGATTGAAATCGCCGCGGCTGTTCTGCGGCGAGGTGCGGCGAATTGCTGCGGCGAGGAGTCCGCGTCGAACGACATAGCAGCCCGCCACAACCGGATCATCGGCTGTGGCATCGGGCGACGGGGTGTCCTGGTTGGCGCCATCGACATCGATGCCTGCAACGCTGCCTGATGCTTTTTGGGTCAGTCGCGGTCGATTGGCCACCGGTCCGAAGGGTGGTGTCGCGAGCACCGATGCCTCGGCGCCCGACTCGAGGTGACCTCGGAGAAACGAACGGAGGAGTCCGCCGGTGAGCAGAGGCATATCGCCATGCACGATCAGAACGTGGCCGTCGTCGTCATAGTCGTGGTCGTCGAGCACGGTGAGGCCAGCGAGCACCGCGTCGCCGGTTCCGCGCTGTACGTGTTGTTCGACGAAGCCGAGCCCGACATCGCCCAGACGGCCCTGAAGGGGCTTTACGACATCTTCGGCTCCGCGCGAAACAACGACCGAAAGGCTCGAGACGCCAGCATCGACAACCGCGTTGAGAACCGAGAGAAAGATAGGTTGACCGCACAGATCTTCGAGGCGTCCCGGTCGATGCGACCCGAGCTTCGAGCCGCTGCCGACCGCCAAAACGATCGCTGACACCGCCGAACACTCAGTCAGAACAATAGCAACCATTCCTCTAGGTTTAGCAAAAAGTCAGCCCACCTGTCGACCACTGAGAGTGATTTC
>CAZGVQ010000028.1:0-13917 GCA_964529355.1 uncultured Acidimicrobiales bacterium | reverse complement strand
GGTGGTGCCAGAGGTGGTGCCAGAGGTGGTGCCAGAGGTGGTGCCAGAGGTGGTGTGGGTTAGGGGCGCATGATTCCGCCGCCGTCTACGCCTAGGGACTGGCCCGTGACGTATTGGCTGGCGTCGCTGAGAAGGAAGGCCACGGCGGGGGCGATGTCGGTTTCTGGGTTGCCGTCGCGGCCGAGGGGATGTTCGGCGTACATGGCGTCGAACACCGCCTTTCGTCCGGGGTCGCCGTCGGGTTTCATGCGGTGGGCCGCCGAGGCGGGCAGCACACAGTTGACCGTGATGCCGTCGCGACCCCACTCGTTGGCGGCTGTTCGGGTGAGCGAACGAATGGCTTCATTCGATGCGGCGTAGGGCCCGTACCCCGCCGCACCGGTGAGTCCGAGTGAAGTGGCCATGGTAACGATGCGGCCCCGGCCCGCCGCCTGCATATGCGGCAACACCGCCTGCATTGCGATGAGGGTTCCCTTTGGGCCGGTATCGAACAGCAGATCCATGTCGTCCTCGGTGACCTCGGCAAGCGAGGTGACCGGCCGGAAGCTCTGTGCGTTGGCGACCAGGCCATCGACGCCGCCCCACTGCTCGACCATGTCGGCAACCAGGGCTGAGGTGCCGGGCGCATCTCGCACATCGAGGGCCCGAGCGAGATGTTCGATACCAAGGTCGTCGAGTATCGCGGAGGCGTCATCGACCCGCTCCTGTTTGCGTCCGGTGATCGCCACGAGCGCACCGAGCGAACCCAGGTGCTTGGCGATGCCGAGACCAATGCCCCGGGTGCCACCGGTGATCAACACGACCCGATCGGACAAATCGCTCACCTCGGCCGCGTCACTCACCGGACGGCGGGTCCTTCAGGATCCGGGTCTTTCCGAAGATATTGCCGAACAACAAGCGGCCTTCTTCATCGAGGGTCACACCGGCACCAAGCGTGTTGAACTTCGCACCGCCCAGCACGTAGTGAAAGCGAGACTCACCGGTGGTCCAGTCGAGTCCTTCGATAGTGAACTGTCGATCGCGCACACCGCAGGTGTAGACCATGTCGGAAGCCTGCGACACAAAAGGCACAGCGTTGGGCGACGATACGTCGGTGTTGACCCAGGCTTCCTTGAGCTCGCGTGCCTCGGGATCCCACTCATATTTGTGGAGTCCGAATGGCGTGTACTCGGGCTTGTGCGGCAACTGGAAGCACAGCATCCGAGACCCCTGAGCCGGGAACCCCTCGGGGACTGAAGCGGGCTCGTTGTTCACCGTCATGGCGCCGTACCCCGACACGGTGATGGACTGCTCGGTCTTGATCTCCTCAAGGTCGGGATCACCCATGTTGGCGGGGCCGATGCCGGCGATTCGACGGTCGGGGGCATTGGGTAGCTGCTGCCAGTCGTCGGGGATCTCATCGCGCCATGCGTAGGTGATGTTGACCACCGAGTCGCCGTCGCCAAACACCACGAACCGGTCTTCGTCGGGGCCAAACCCCATAAGCGAGGGGGTGGTGCCCGAACCGCAACCGCCGCCGTTGCGGTACTGCATCGACCAACCGCCATCGGCCTCATCAACCGACAGCTTCTCGCCGGTCCACACCACCTTGTGGAGGTGATCGTTGGACGAGGTGTAGATGGCATTGTCCTGGTCGATACACATCGAGGTGCGCAACCACCCGTAGCCGGTGTTGCCGCGCTCGGCCTCGCGCATCGCGCAGTAGTCCGCGGCTTCCTCGGCCGCGCGGGGCAGCTGTATTGCCTCGTACTCGCTGAAATCACGGGCCAGAGCGATGACCCAACCGTGATCGGTGGTGAGCACAAGGCGACCATCGAAGGTCATACCCATGCCCACGAAGTACCCATCGATATGGTCGGGTCGCTCCCACCGGTCGCGCTCGACGATGGCCGACGCCCGGTCGTTCGGGTCGGTCTCGACATACGCGACAGCGTGATCTTTGCGGCCGAGAAACAACGTGTTGGCGTTGTCGATGAGGGCATAGACCCCGTCGAGGCCGGTCAGAAATCGCATGGAGATTCCGATGGCGTGTTCGATTGCCGGCCAGTCCTCAAGTTCATCGAGGCCATCGGTCAACTCGATCATCTCCTCCACCGGCGGGTCGGCTTCGTCGCCGAACTGCAGGGTGCTGAGGATCTCGAGGGTGTCGTAGTCAAGCTTGTACATCCGGTACCGACCGTTGTTCCACAACACCCGCTTTCCGTCGGGGTAGGGCGCCGAAATCAGCTGGCCAAAGTTGCCGGCACCGGTCCACTGATACTGAATCGCTTCGTCATCGAGCACCTCGGTGGGGCCTTCGGGTCCTCGCCAAGGCACGTTGTCCTGCTGGTCGGAGCGGCCATGGCCAATGGGGTTACTCGAGTCGGCGAGGAAGGGGTTGCGGGGTCCCGGTTGCATCGAAGAAGTATCTCTCACGATCAGTTATTGCTCAGATGTGCAGATTTCCACACGGAGCTTGGCGGATGGTTGCCCAAGAGTTCGAATGCGCCGATCAGCTTTGTGACCTGCATCTTTGCGGCTTCGAGATCGATATCACCGAGCGCGTAACGGTACCTGTCGGAAAGTTCGCCGAGCACCATGTCGTGAAATGCCTCCCCGGCCGGAGTGAGAGCGATGCGCTTGCCGCGAGCATCGTCGGGGTCGGCCGTTCGGACGATTCGTTCGTCGGCCTCCAGACGCCGAAGCGTGGCGGTGAGACCTCCGGGCGTCTGGAGCACCCATTTGCTGATGGTCGCCGGACGCACGCCCGACGCACCCGCCTCGCGCAACATCGCCAAGACCCGAATCTCCGACGGCGAGATGCCGTGACGACCACACACGTCGCTGACCAACTCGTCGTTGAGTCGTTCGAGTCGGCCCAACAACATCACGAACTCGGTAAGTCGATCGTCGCTGGGAGTCATTTTGCCTCCGCCAGCGGCGACGGCTCGAGCGACCGACCATCGAGGGCCACGCGATGCACCACCCGGCGTTCGTCGAAGTCAAACAGTGCATAGTGCTGGGTGGACCAGTTGTCCCACACCACCACGTCGCCTGAGTCCCAGACATGCCGGTACGTGAACTCGGGCCGGGTGAGGTGGTTGAGCAGGAACGGCAGAATCGCATCCGACTCTTCGGGCGGAAGATTGCTGATGGAGCGGGTGAAGATGCGGTTGACGAACAGCACGGGCCGACCGGTGACGGGATGGTCGATGACCACCGGATGTTCGGTGCCTACGTCCGGAGTGATGTCGTGGCGGGCCCGACGATCGTCGAGCAGCTTCTTCATGCCGCCCGACAGTTTTTCGTAGGCCAGCGCGGCATTGGTGAACATGGTGTCGCCGCCCACCGGCGGACACTCGCGCATACAAAGCACTGCGCCCTGCGGCACCTCGTCGTTGAACGTGGCATCGGCGTGCCACTGGTCGGCCTTGTAGCCAACTTCGCTGTCGAACACCGTGATCGTTTCGAAGTCGGGATGGCTCACGTTCTGGGGTTGCGGCGGCGATGGCGTGCCCAGCAGACCGGCCAGACGCAGATGCTGCTCGGGCGTAGGATCGAGCGCCTTGAACACCAGCACGTGGTTGTCCCACAGAGCCTGTTGCAGCTCGGTCGAAACCGTGTCGCTGGCGTCGTCGCGAAGAAGTGTGTCGAGGTCGGCGTCGACCTCAGCTCCGATAAACCCTGACAGGCGATTGATGGCGAGGCTCATGCGATTGGTTCGCACAGGTCGTACAAATCGCCAAGCAATGCCCGGAGGAACCCGTCGTCGGTAAAGAGGCGCTCGCCGGCCAGCTTGCCGTCGTCGAGCACCGGGCTCATCGACAACACGCGGTAGGTGACCCGACCATCGTCATCGGCGTTCTTCACTGTGACGCTGTACTCCTGGATGGCGGTGTTGTCGTTTGCCCACTCGCCGAATACCTCGGCATCGACCACCCGCGCCGAGAACGTGCTGTATTGCTCGCGGTAGAACTTCTCGATGGTGTCCCACCCCTTCAGGGTCAGACGAGCGGGGTAGAACTCGAACACCGGGTCGGGTCCGAGGGTGGCGAGGGTGGCATCCATGTCGCCAATGGCCTCGGCGTACGCATGGGCCCGCGCGGCTTCAAGTACCTTCTCTGGTTCCATCTCACCAGTATAGGAAGTTACTTTCCAGAAAGTAACTTTGTGTGTTGAAGTGGTGCCTGGCTGCAGTCGGCGTCGATGCCTTGTTCGGCTACCTCGTAGTGTTCGATCTTCCGGTCGAGCACCGCAGAGGCAATATGAGCGCCGTGGTTACTCCGCCGAGAAACGCTCGACGCCGCCCATGCCGTACTGCCTGAGCACCACTGCACGGTCGACATCGACCGCCATGAAGATGGTGTCGGGTGAGTTGTCGGGCCCACCGGGCGAGAACGCGCTGAGGTCGTAGTCGAACACCTCGTTCCACATGCGCCGTTTGGTTTCGACATCGTCGACGAGTCGGGCGGTTCCCCACACCTCGACGCCGTCTCCCACCTCGGTCACCTGCCAATGCAGCGCCACCTGGTCGTTGGCGCGGGCGTTGCGGGCCTTCACCGATTGGGCGCCCACCATGATCCAGCAGGTGTCGCCCTCCCAGCAGGGGTGAATCGGCACGACGTCGGGTCGGTGGTCGGCACCCACCGTGGCCAGGTGGGCCCAGGGACTGAGCTCGCTGGCGAAGGCTCGGACATCCGCAAGATCGATGGTTGCCGGTTCTGGCGCGTTGGTCATGGCGCGACCCTACGTGCCGTCGGAGTTTGCCGCGCCCAATAAATCCCACTTGTTTCCGGAGACATCACGAAACACCACCACCCGGCCGAACGGCTCGTCTCGCGGCTCGCCCAGAAACTCGACACCATGCGACTGCATGTGGCGGTACGCATCGTCAAAGTCGTCCACCTGAAGGAACAGCCCGACTCGGCTGGCGAACTGACCGCCAACCGCGGCCTGTTGTGTCGGACCGTCGGCCTTGGCGAGCAACAACCCGGTGGCGGCGCCGGGCGGCCGAACAACCACCCAGCGCTTGGGTCGGCCATCGTTGGTCAGCGACGGCACGTCCTCGATGAGTTCGAACCGGAGCACATCGACAAAGAAGGCGATGGCCTTGTCGTAGTCGTCGACGATGATCGCCATCTGTTCGAGGTGCATAGAGAAGCAGTCTCCTACTGCTTGGTCTCGGCGTATTCGATGACTCTAGCCATGACCTCGTCGCCGGCCTTCTCGACACTTCCGGCGTCGAACGGAGGCATCGGGTCGTATTCCACCATCAGCTGCATGGCCTTGGCCGCGGTGTCGTCGACGAGAAGCTCGCTGAGCCGCAGTGCCATATCGATTCCGGAAGACACGCCAGCGGCGGTGATGACTCGGCGGTCGAGGTGCTCGACCACCCGGGTACCCGAGGGCTTGGCACCGAGCTCCTCCAGCCGACCGTAGGCGGACCAATGCGTCGAAGCCTCGAGTCCGTCGAGGAGCCCGGCCCTGGCCAGGATCTCGGCGCCGGTGCAGACCGAGGTGGTGAACCTGGTGGTGGGATGCACCGCCTTCACCCACTCGACCAGCGGGCTGTCGTCCTGCTGCGCGGTCACTCCAATGCCGCCCGGAACCACAACAACATCGGGGTTGGGAACTTCATCGAAGGTCTTGTCGGCCAGAAGGCCCAGGAAGCCGTTTTCGGTTCGGACCTCGCCCCGCTCCGCGCCGACGAAAAGCACTTCGGCGCCCGGTAGGCGTTGCAGAACCTCGTAGGGTCCAACGCCGTCGAGGGCGGTAAGGCGGGGAAAGAGTGGAATAGCGATCTGCATTTGTGATCCTTCTTTCTTCTTTGTCTTCGTAGGTCTTGAGAGATCTAGAGAGATCTGCGGAGATCAGCGCTTCAGGCTGAAACGCGGTCGGCGAATCGTTTGCGATAGTCGTCGGGCGAAACGCCGAGCCGCCGCTGAAAACTCCGCCGAAGGGTCTCGGCGGTACCAAAGCCACAGTGCGCGGCAATCACCGCCATGCCGGCGTTGCTTGTCTCAAGCTGTTGACGAGCCGCCTCGAGTCGAACCTGCTCGACGTATCGAGCCGGCGTCGCGCCGACCTCAGACCGGAATCGTCGGGTGAAATGCCGAGCCGACAGCCCGACCTCGGCAGCCAGCGAGTCGACCGACAGTTCGGCCGCCGGATCGGCAAGGATGAGTTCTTGGGCCTTGCGAACCGGGGCTGTTTCGGCCGGTCGGGACCACACCGGTGCAGCGAATTGCGATTGGCCACCGGGGCGCCGAAGAAACACCACCAGCCACTGCGAAACCTCCTGGGCGATCTTGGTTCCCATGTCCTCTTCAACGAGGGCGAGGGCAAGGTCGATACCGGCGGTTACCCCAGCCGACGTCCAGACGTCACCGTCTCGCACCCAAATCGCGTCGGGGTCAACCTCGAGGTCGGGATACTCCGCGGCGAGTGTGTCGATGAACGCCCAGTGGGTGACCACCCTCCGACCCGAGAGAAGCCCCGCGGCTGCAGCGATGAACGCACCAGTGCACACCGTGGCCACCCGGTCGACGCTGTCATGAGCACGACGGATCCAGTCGAGGAGCAGCTCACCACGGCCGGGCCGTTCACGGCTGCCGGTGCCGCCTGGCAACAACAGGGTTCCGCGAATCGGTGCACCGGAACCGGGCGTTGCCTCGGGCAGGTTGTCGGCATGGATTGCCAGGCCCGATTCGCCTCGGATCGGTCCAGCGGTTTCGGCAACGACATGCAAGCGGTAGCGCAACCCGTTGTGACCGCGGGCATCGGCCACCTGGTTGGCCGCGTCGAACACCGAGTGGGGACCAACAAGATCCAGCGGCTGGATGGCGTCATATGCGACGAGCCAGACGTCGTGAAAGGTGTGCTTGGGGTCCATTCCTCAACGATGACGGCTCACCCGGGTGTCGTCAATGACATAGTTCCCACCAATTCGGACACGCCGGATCCTTCCGATTCTACGCGCTGGGCGGTCGTCCGATCGGTTCGATACCAGCTTCGATGGCGGCCCCGAGTCGCAACACCGTCTGGCTCTCCCACCGCCGACCCACGAGTTGTGCGCCGATGGGAAGGCCATTGGGGGTGAGGCCGCACGGCACCGACAGCGCAGGGCACGGCGAAATGAGATTCCACACCGCGGTCATGTCGGGCGAGTGATACAGGTCGTCGGCGACCTCCGGCGGATTCCAATCGGCGATCGACGCCGGGATGGGTTCGGTGGCCATCGTTGCGGTGAGCAGCGCGTGGTTGTCGGCCAGGATCGGCCGCATACGGTTCCACAGTTCGGTGCGAACCGTCTCGACCTGCTTGTACTCGACCGCACCCATGGCATTGCCGGCGTCGATCAGACGAAGCACGTTGGGGTCCATGCGGTCGCCGAACTCGGCAACCAGGTGGCCGTAGTACGAAGCCATAAACACAGCCCACAGCTTGTTCCACTCCGCTTCTTCCTGGCCGGTGAGCCCCGGGTGTACCTCGGTGACGTGGGCACCGGCATCACTGAGCACATCGGCTGCCCTGGTCACGCCGGCGGCAACGTTTGGGTCGACGTACCACGAGTCGAGGTCGATACTCACACCAACCCTCATGCCACGCACGTCGACACCGAGAGGCACACCGAGATCGAGTGGTGAGGTGACCGAGAGCAGATCGGCGTCATCGGGGCCCTGCGTTGCGGCAAGGAAGAGTCGAGCATCGTCGACGCAGCGAGCCAGTGGTCCGTGATGCGAGATGGTGTCGAACAACCCGGGCAACACATCCATCGGGATTCGGCCGAGCCCCGGCTTGAGCCCAACCACTCCGCACCATGCCGCCGGGATGCGCACCGATCCTCCCATGTCGGACCCCTCGGCCAGGGCGACACAACCCGAGGCAACCGCCGCGCCCGAACCGCCCGACGACCCGCCGGTGGTCAGGTCGGTGTTCCACGGGTTTCGGGTGATCCCCCACAACGGGCTTTCGGTAACCAGGCTGTGCGCAAACTCCGGGGTCGTCGTCTTGCCCACGATGATGGCGCCCGCCCGTTTCAAGGCGGTCACGATGGCGCCGTCGGCCTCGGGGACGTGGTGCTCATGGGTGTAGGAACCGAGCGTCGTGGTGTGCCCGGCGGTCGGGGTGGTGTCCTTCAAAGCAACGGGCACGCCGTGCAGGATGCCCAGATCATCTCCCGCGGCGACGGCTTCGGCCGCCTTCGCCGCGGCAGCCCGAGCGTCGTCGTGCCAGACGAAACAGAACGCGTTGAGCCGCTCATTCACCTCGTCGATTCGGGCCAGAGAATTCTCGACGACGTCGACCGGCGAAAGCTCACCTGTGGCAATCCGCCGGGCCTGCTCACCGGCTGGAAGGTACGCAAGATCAAGATCAGCCATGGTTCGGCCTTCTCACCGTCGACTCACCGTCGAGTTCATGGACGTTCGAGATCGAACGAGCCGTCGGTGGTGCTTGCATAACCAGAGCCGGCAAGTCGCCCGATGGCCTGCAATTCGTCGCGCAGAATTCGCGTGCCGTCCAGCACCCGCTCGGCCACATTGAATACCTCGACCCGACCGAAGAACACCCGGTACGACGCCTCGTCGCCATCGGGCTTGAGGTCGATCGAGTCAAACAGGCGACACTCGAGCGTGGCCGTAGCCTCGGCCACCATGGGCGCATCGACCACGGTTCCGGGCACGGCCGTGAGCCCTGCCGCCTCGAACTCGTCGATGTCGGGCGGGAACTCCTCGGCTGACGCATTCATGGCCTCCACCGTTTCGGCGGTGACGATGTTGACCGTGAAGACTCCGGTCTCGGCCACGTTGGCCGCCGTGTCTTTCACACGCGGGCTCACCCCGACCGAAAACACGACCACGGGCGGGTGGTGACCCAGCGCGTTGAAAAACGAGAACGGCGCCAGGTTGGGCTGACCATCGGCGGACCGGGAGCCGATCCAGCCAATGGGCCGGGGGACGACAAGACCGGTGAGCAGTTTGTAGCGGTCGACCACCTCGAGGTCCTCGACACGCATTGATTTCCAGGCCGTTGTCTTCGGAGTGTCCATGGGGCCAACGTACTCTTGATCCATGCAGCACAACCCAAAGGTCTGGCGGTCGCCGAAGATCGAGGTACGACAAAGCGAATTGGGTGGCCGGGGCGTCTTCGCAACCGAAGCCATCGACGCCGGCGAGGTGGTGGCGGTGAAAGTGGGCCATGTGGTCAACACCGAAGAGATGGCGAGGCTCACCGAGGAGGTCGGCGACTTCGGCCTGCAGATCCACGACGATGTGTTTCTGAGCCCCCGAACCGCCGAAGAAGTCGACGACATGGTGGTGATGATCAACCATTCGTGCGATGCCAATGTCGGGTTCGAAGGACAGGTCACCTACGTCACCATCAAACCGGTGGCCGCCGATGAAGAGTTGTGCCACGACTACGCCATGATGCGCACGACACCCTATGAGCTCGAGTGCCGTTGCGGGGCTGACGATTGCCGGGGAACCGTCACCGGCAACGACTGGCAAAACCCCGCTGTGCAGGAGAAATACGGCCGATTCTTCCAACCTCACATCCTGCGACGGCTGGATCTCGACGGCTGCTAAAAGCTCTTCGCTACGGGTCCGGGAAATCTTTTTGAGAATTTCTCCCGTTGTGTAACCGCCATGACAGACAGTGTTCGGGTGATTCCGGGACACTGATCATGGCTGGCGTCGTAGGCGGGACGAAACGGCGCCAGCCACCACCAACAGCGGATCAGGGGGACGGCGAAGCAATGAGCAACTCGGACATTTTCGTGAGCGTGGCGTATGCGCTTTATGTCATCGCACCAGGAATCCGTGAGGAGTTGTGGCTTCGGACCGCGCTGTTCTTCAACAGCATCGGTTTCGCGATCTGGGGACTATGGATCGGTAGCTGGCCGGTGGTGGTTGCCAACGTGCTGTTCTGCCTGGTGAGTCTGCGGCAGATGCGTCGGGCCTACGAGGAGCGGCGGCCGGTTGAGCTTCCGCCGGAAGCCACGTTGATCGGAACCGAACTGTTTCCTGAGATGGCGCCCCACGATCTGCAGCGGTTCTACGACCTCGGGCAGGACCTGTCGATTTCCAACGATGCCCTTCTCACCCTGGGCGACGAGCCCACCCACCTCTATGCCGTTCTCGAAGGCAATCTGTGGATTCATCTGCCCGATGGTTCCATCATCGCTCGACCGACCCCAGCGATCGTGGGCGAAGTAGGTGCGCTCCTGGAAGGTCGAGTCTCGGCAACCGTGGTGGCCAACGAGGCCCGAGTCCACAAGTGGCGTCGGTCCGATCTCGACAAGCTTCAACGATCCCACCCGTCGTTCACCGGCCCATTCTTAAAAGGACTCTCGGCACAGCTGGTCACCTGGGCTGCGGCATAGAGACCCTCTACCTCAATTCCTCCTTCTCCTCCTTCTCCTACTTCTCCTACTTTTCCTCCTTCACCTCCTTCACCTCCTTCTCCCACTTGTATTGTATTTGTATTGTACTTGTATTAGTAGGGTACACTTGTCCGTATGGTGCATCTGGTCATCGGCATTGTGGCGGTTCTGACCGGCACACTCAGCGCCGTTGCGGGGCTCGGCGGTGGGGTGGTGCTGCTGGGTGTTCTCGCCCAGTTCTTTCCGCCGGTCACCGCAATCCCCATCCAGGGTGGCATTCAGCTGGTGAGCAACGGATCGCGAGCCACCATGCTTCGCGGCGACATCAACTGGAAGGTCGTGGCCCAGACCTCGCTGCTCATTATCCCGGCAAGTTTTCTGGGTGTGGCCGTCGCGACCTCGATACCCGAGGACGCCACGCGACTTCTGCTGGGCGTATTTCTTCTCATCATCACCTGGCGACCTGGGTGGCTTCGCTGGACCGGCGACCGACAGCTCGGCGCAGGGTCGATGGTGGGGGTCGGCGCTGCATCGGGCTTTCTCAACAGCACGGTCGGGGCATCCGGCCCGTTCACGTCTCCCTTTCTCAAAGCGGTCACGGCGTCGCACATTGCTTTTGTGGCCACCGCGGCAACCAGCCAGATCGTGGCCCATGTTGCGAAGTTGTGGGCGTTCACCGCCGATGGTTTCCAGTACCGCGACCACCTGGCCCTCATGGCGGTCGGCGCGATCGGGACCTTCATCGGGACCCGCATCGGCGGCCGATTCCTCAACCGATCCGACGACGACCGACTTCAGATCGTGTTCAACGCCGTGCTCACGATTCTGGCGCTGCGACTAATCATCCGAGCGCTCCTTTAGAAGCACGCGCGCCACAGCGCGATACTCAGGCATGACCGAACCCGTTCTCTCCGAAACTTCGACGGGAATCAGCACCAACACGCTCAACGTGGTGGAACGCAAGAACAGCCTGTCGCCCGAGCTTGTCGATCGACTGTGCGAGCTCATCGAGGCCGCAGCGACCGACGACACGATCCGGGTCATCGTGCTCACCAACAATGGCAATACCTTCTGCGCTGGCGCCGACCTCAAGTCGACTGCTCCTGGGGCCGGAAGCCCCGGCAAGTATTCCTTCGTCGACCTTTGTCGGATGATTCAGCAATCACCCAAACCGGTGATCGGCCGAATCGACGGACATGCCACCGGCGGCGGCGTGGGCTTGGCGGCCGCCTGCGATATTTCGGTCATGCGCGAAGACGCCAAGATCGGCTTCACCGAAGTACGCATCGGCGTTGCTCCCGCAATCATCTCGGTGGTGTGTCTGCCCAAGCTCGGTCGGGCCGATGCATCCGAGCTTTTTCTCACCGGCGAACGAATCAGTCCGGCCAGAGCAGCAGAGGTAGGCCTCATCAACCGGGCGGTCGCACCTGACGCCATCGATGAAACGGTGCAGGCCTTTGCCGACCAACTCATCAAAGGCGGACCCAACGCGCTGGCCGCCAGCAAAGAACTCATCAACAAGGTCCCCAATATGGACGAGGACGACGCGTTCGCCTGGACAGCGCAGCTGTCGAAGGAACTGTTTGAGACCGACGAAGCACAGGCCGGTATTCAGGCCTTTCGTGACCGCGAAGCCGCACCCTGGATTCCACCCGAATGAGTCTTCTGGTCGTGGCGCTCATTCTGCTGGTCATGAGCCTCGGAGCGATCGGCGCTGGATTGTCAATTGTGGTTCGCGACCGCGGCACCACCACAACGAAGACGAGGAGCGGCGTCAACACCAAGCTGACCACCGACGGCGCCAGCGTCAAGGGTGAGTTCTTCGCTGGCAAGGAAATTGCCGTGCGGAGGAAGGGGTCGATCAGCGCTGAGGAAACCGGCCGGCTACGCGCCGAAGGTAATGTGCGACTCCCGAGAGCAGTCGCAGCCATGGTCGTTGGTTTCTCGCTACTGTTCGTGGCACTCGGCGTGCTGATTGTGTCGCTCGGCGGGGCCACTGCCGGACCGTTGATCGTCGCAGCGGTGTTGTTCACCCAGGCCATCGCATTGCCATTCGGGTGGTTCCGCCGCGAGCGCGAGGCAAAGGTCGCAGCTCTTGGCGCCTAGTCGGCGTTGATAGCGTCTCCGCATGATCGACATCGCGGCGGTGCTACAACCGGAGCTGACCGAACTCAATCGGCTTCCAATGCGAGCGCCGCTAAAGCCGGTAACCAACGCAACCGCAGCCTTCGCCGACCAACCTTCGCCGAACCGCCAGTCGTTGGACGGCTCATGGTCATTCCGGCTGGTCGACAACCCGTCGTCCGCTCCGAAGAACTGGATGCAACCCGAGGCGTCGCGACGAGGCTGGCGCAGCATCGATGTTCCCGGATGTTGGACCCGGCAGGACACCGGCGACCAGCCGCACTACACCAACATCGTCATGCCGTGGCCGCTCGATCCGCCCGAAGCGCCGGTGGAAAACCCAACGGGCCTGTACGTCACCACCTTCGGCTGTCCGAGCACCTGGCGCGACCAGAATGTCGTCGTCCACCTCGGTGGAGCCGAGAGCATCGCCATGGTGTGGTGCAACGGCGAGTTTGTGGGGATGGGCAAAGACTCACGGCTGCCGTCGGAGTTCGATCTCACGCCGTACCTCGTCGCCCCGAAACGGGGCGGCGGCGAGAACACGCTGGCCATCATGGTCATCCGATACGGCGATGTGACGTGGATTGAAGATCAGGACCACTGGTGGCACGCCGGCCTGCACCGCTCGGTCCATATCGAAGCCCGACCGCGGGTGCATGTGCGCGACATCGTTGTGGTCGCCGACTACGACCCGGAGTCCGGTCGCGGAACACTGACCGTCGACGCTGACGTACCCAACGCAGGTGGATGGTCCGTGCGCGTGTCGGCTCGCGCCGCAACGGGCAGAACCAACCTGTTCAAGCCGGTGACGGCCACGCTCGATTCTTGGCAGCACAACACAGGGGCGTTCGAGCAACTCCTGGGTGCGTATGCGTTTCGCGGTTCACGAGCCGAAGTCGCTGTGGACGACCTACGCGTCGAACCGTGGACCGCCGAAACACCAACCCGCTACCGGGTGGTGGTGGAGCTGTTGAACCCATCGGGCCAGGTCACCGAAGCCCACCTGGTATGGGTCGGGTTCCGTCGGGTCGAGGTGCGCGATCGGCGTCTGCTCATCAACGGTCAGCCGATCCTTATCGCCGGGGTCAACCGCCACGATCATCATCACGAGACCGGCAAGACCCTCACGCTCGCGGAACTGCGCGACGACCTGGTCACGATGAAGCGCCACAACATCAACGCTGTCCGCACGGCCCACTATCCCAACGACCACCGACTCCTCGACCTGTGCGACGAGCTGGGTCTGTATGTCGTCGACGAGGCCAACGTGGAAAGCCATGCGCGGCTCGCCTCGCTTGCGCTGGACGAACGGTTCGCTCCGGCCATTATCGAGCGCACCCGGCGCATGGTGCTTCGCGATCGCAACCATCCCTGCGTCATTGGTTGGTCCTTGGGGAACGAATCGGGCCACGGGCCGGCGCATGATG
>CAZGVQ010000027.1:0-13947 GCA_964529355.1 uncultured Acidimicrobiales bacterium | reverse complement strand
GTCCTCACCGACGTGCAGCTTCCGCTGGCTCGACCAGCCATCATGACCGGCCTCCACCAAACCCTTCTGCTCAGCTTCTCGATGCTCGGCATTGCGGCCATCATGGGCGCTGGTGGCCTCGGACTCCTCGTCTTCCGTGCCATCAACAACCTCAACACCGGTCTTGCCGCCTCGGCAGGCCTCGCACTCTTCCTGGTAGCGGTCGTGCTCGACCGCATCAGCCAGCGAGAAGGCGACGAAGACGGCCAGCTCCTCTCCCGCATCCGGCGGGCGTGGGCGGCACGCAACAACCCAGAGGTCCTTCTCGAGGACGCCACGGACGACGCCGGCAGCCCCGAGCCACTGCGCCAGGCCGCCAAGGTTCGACTGGCCGACCTCACCTCAGGCGAGCGCACCGGCCTCTCGGTCGCAGTGGTCGGTGGCGTCATCGCCATCGCCTCGGTGTTCCTCACCTGGAACGAAGATGCCGGTTGGATCAGCGGTTTCGCACGACGCGACGACGAAACCCTTGCCGGAATGGCCTTCAACGGGTTCGCGGCGTCGGGCGGATCCTGGTACGGCTTCACCGCCATTGGCCTCGGCGCCTTTATCATCATCGCCTCGATCGTGACCATCATGAAGCCCGGCAAGGTCGCCCGTTTCCTCAGTGCCGACGGTGTGGCAATTGCCGGTATGGGCGTGACCATCTCCAGCGCCTCATTCCTGGTGGCCCAACCGTCTTGGCTCATCGAGACCATCAGCCAGGGACCGGGACCCCTTGTGGCAACCATCGGTGGCGCCATCGCCGCAATCGGCGGCATCATGGCCACCTTCGCAGCGCCCTACGCGCCGCGACGCCCGCTCCCCGACAAGGTGGCGTTCAGCCGCATCTTCGGCGGGTTCGTGGCCATGACCCTCGTCGTCATCGCCTCATTCTCGGGCTGGTCATTCGATGAGCGCGCTGACGTGATCATCACTCCCGAGATCCGGGCCGAGATCGATCGACTCGAAGCGGAAGCCGGTGACGATCCCACGCTCCAGGCCGCCAACGCTCAGCTCATCGCCAACCTGGCCAATGGGGCCCGTCAAGACGACGTGGTTCTCGATGGCTGGAACGATCAGGGCGCCGAACTCGGCCTTCCCTCGATCATCGCAGCCGCACTCGGACTGCTGGTGGTGCTGCCAGGCGCCGGGTTGCTCGGACGAGCCAACGAACAGCGCATCTGGGCCTACAACGTCGTGGTGGCCGCCGTAGGCCTCGGTACCGCCCTCATCGGAGCGAACTGGATATTCACAACCGCCCGGGTGGCGGACAGCAATTGGTTCTCCGGCGTTGGTTCGTTCCTGGTGCTTGTCGCCGGCGTACTCCTGATCATGTCGGCCCGGTCGACAATCGTCGAGTTCGACCGCCGCAAGGTCTACGGCGACGAGCCAACCATCGACCTGGCCGACGACCTGGTGGAACCCGAGCCCGAAAAGGTGCTCGCCGACGCCTAACGACGGTCTTCGGGGCTTGCGCTGGACTGTCCGAGATTCCCACGGTTCCTGGAAAATTCCCCGTTGATCAGACAACTATTGCTATGTGCGCTAACTTCGATAGGTGCTGTGACAAGGCTTATATGAGCAGGTGTCATCGACCTATTGGTTTTTGTCATCCACAGCGCTTGGAACCCCAGGAGGGAAAAATCAATGAAGAGACGACTCAGCGTTTTGCTGACCGTGCTTGTTGCGTTCGCACTGATCGCCGCAGCATGCGGAAGTGACGGAGGAGACACCGACACCGCCAGTGGTGGCGGAGGCGACGGCGCACTCCCCGGTGAAGGCATTCAGGTGACCATGGCGCGGGCCAACTGGGCATCCGGTTACATCCAGGCAGAGATCTACCGCCAGGTCCTTGGCGAGCTGGGCTACGAAGTTAGCGACCCAGCCGACCTCGAACTCGCGCCTGACCTGTTCTACAACCAGCTCTCCGAGGGCGAGATCGACTTCTGGACCAACAGCTGGTACCCAGGTCACCTCACCTGGTGGGAAGGCGATCGTGCCGATGGTTCACGAATCGGTGACTTCATTCAGCAGGTTGACGGACTCTTCCAGGACGCAGGCGTGCAGGGCATGCTCGTGACCCGTAGCTGGGCCGAGGAGAACGACATCACCTCGATGCAGCAGATCAACGACGACCCAGCACTCTTCGAGCAGCTTGATACCGACGGCAACGGCGTCGGCAACTTCTACGGCTGCCCCGAAGACTGGACCTGTGACGACATCATGACCAACCAGATCGCGTTCTACGGTTGGGACAACCTCGAGCAGACCCAGGCTGGTTACGATGCCATGTTCGCCGAGGCGCTTGATATCGCAAACGCCGGCGATCCAATGATCATCTACACCTGGACTCCTTCGTCCTACGTCACCGAGCTCATCCCCGGCGACAACGTCCTGTGGCTGACCATGCACCCAACCGATGTTCTTGACGAGTCAAACCCGTCGGGCGCAGAGGGTGGCGAAAACCACCAGCAGGGTGAAGGATTCACCTCCTTCGGCGCAGACACCTGCACCCAGCCCTGCCAGCTTGGTTGGGAAGCCGCTGACATTCAGGTCACCGCGAACACCGAGTGGGCCGAAGCAAACCCGGCTGCCATCGCCATGTTCGAGGTCATGCGACCATCGGTCATCGACATCTCGATCGCTCAGGTCGAGCAGGCGAACGGCGACGGATCGCAGGACGACGTCGTGCGCATCGCCGAAGAGTGGGTTGCCAACAACCGCGACATCGTCGACGGTTGGCTTGACGTAGCCATCGCTGCTGGCTGATCTGATTCTGCTTTCGCAGAAGCGAATCACTGAGCCGCCCAGCGGCTCAAAAGCATAACGATGAGTGGGACGGAGCTTTGGCTCCGTCCCACTTTCGTTTTCGGCCCTCTTTCTCAGTCCGGCACATAGACTCGGGGAATGAGCGACTCGATCGATATCGACACGCAGACCGACGTGACCTGGCTGAGCGACAGCGATCTCGAAACCGTCCGTGGGCGGGTACCGATGGTGTACGTCGAGGCGGTGCCGGTACGACTCGACGAGTTGGGCAAAGTCACCCACATCGGCTTGTTACTTCGGGCCATGCCCGATGGCACGATCTCGCGGGCCATCGTGAGCGGCCGGGTGTTGTGGGGCGAAACCATCCGCCAGGCACTGAGCCGCCATCTCGACAAAGACCTGGGGCCTTCAGCGTTTCCGAGGCTGCCCGCCTCGCTGGTGCCCTTCACCGTGGCCGAGTACATGCCCGACCCCACGATGACCGGCTTCCACGACCCACGCCAGCACGCCGTCAGCCTCGCGTATGTGGTGCCGGTGCAGGGCGACTGTGTGCCATCTCAGGATGCCTTGGAGTTCGCCTGGCTCACGTGCCAGGAAGCTGCTGGCATCGATGTGTCGGCCGAGATGACCGGCGGGCAGGATCGGTTGGTCCGCCTGGCTCTCGCTCACGCTGGTCGGCTTCCCTAGGCTCCTGGTTATGCATATCGAACAGCTTCGACTTGATGACCGCGTCGCGATCGTGACCGGAGCAGCCCAGGGCATCGGCGAAGCCACCGCGCTGGCTCTTGCTGACCTCGGCGCCCATGTCGCGATCTGCGATCAGCTCGAAGATGGCCTGAACGAGACCGCTGCAGCCATCGAGGAGCGCGGCAGGCAATGCCACAGCGCTGTGCTCGACGTGCGAGACGGTGAGGCGGTGGAGGCATTCGTCGAAGCCACGGCCGCCGAGTTGGGCGCTATCGACATCCTGGTCAACAACGCAGGCGGCGGATTCTGGGCTCCTTTCGAGAAGGTCTCGGCCAAGGGCGAGACCGCGTTGATACGTGAGAACTTCGGCACCGTGTCCAACTGCGTGCGGTCGTGCCTCGATCGCATGAACGATGGCGCATCGATCATCAACGTCACTTCGGTGGAGGCCTTTCACGCCGCGCCAGGCTTCGCCGTGTATGCCGCGATGAAGGCCGCGGTGCAGCAGTTCACCCAGTCACTGGCCGTCGAGTTGGGAAGTCGCGGTATTCGCATCAACTGCGTTGCGCCCGATATGACGCCGACCCCCGGCGACGATGGACTCAGCGCCGACTCAGGCGCACTGATCGACGGCCTTCACCCCACGCCGCTCCAACGTATGGGCACAGCCGAAGAACAGGCCGCAGTCATCTGCTTCCTGGCTTCGGATCTGTCGAGCTTCGTCACCGGCACCTCGATCCCGGTCGACGGCGGCACCACGGCAGCAGGAAGCTGGAAAGTACGCCTCGACGGCACCTTCGGGATGTAGCGAGGGAAGGCTGACATACAGCGCTTGCGAGTGTTGGAAGCCTGTAGAGCGGAAGGCGCCAGCCCGGAGCCCGAGACCAGTCGGGCTGCGTGCCCAGAGAACGCAGAGAGAGCGGGAGCCCTAGATCCCGCCGGGGGTGAACACTGCTTCGTCGGCGAATCGTTCGATTTCACGGAAGCGGCTGGCCAGGGTTGGCGTGTCGACGATCAGCGTGCCGGTGATGGCGGGAAGGATCGCGTCGAAGTTGTTGCATTCGGCGATGGCCCGGGCGAAATCGTGGTTCAGTGCGCCCTGGATAACCGACGGGTCCTGGCTTTCGGGGGCAACCATCGTCCAGTACTGCGGCCGGGTGAAGTCATCGCACCGCGCACCGGGACGCGAGGTCTCATACACCGCCGCGGCGTCGTCGGGGGTGGCCTGGGGTGCGGTTCCGGTGAGGGCCTGAAACGCGACCAGCCAGCGAAGCGCTGACTGCGCCTCGTCGAGCCCGTTGTGCCGCTCTTCGACTGCGGCCGCAGCAGGAGTTGCTGAACCGACCGCAGCGGGAACCTCGTCGTTGCTCGTGCGTAGCGCAAACCACGCCGGGCCCAGGATGACCGCCAAGATGGCGATGAGAACCACGAGGTAGCCGAGAAAGTGGCGGACCGGATGGTCAAAGGAGTCGTCGTAGAGCGTCTCCTCGGTGAATACCTGATCTTGCGACGACGAGTAGTACTGCGACGCCTCGCGTTGGGCGGCAAGCTCGCGTGCTTCCTCTTGCTCGCGCTGGGCGAGGTACACGTCGTAGGCCTTGCGCTGTTGTGGATCGGCCAGAATCCGGTGGGCGGTGACCACCTGCTCAAACCGGGCTCTGTTGCCGCCCGCGTCGGGGTGGTGCATCTTCGAAAGAGCCCGAAAGGCGCGACGAACATCATCGTCTGATGCTGCTCGAGGAACCTGAAGCACCTCGTAGTGGGTTACGTAGCGCACACGGCAGATAGTACGTGGTACCGGTCGGTGAGTCCCTACCGGTTCAGGCCGGGCTATTGGTTCTTCGGTAGCTCGTTGAACGGTGTGTTCTTGTCGGGTCCCGGCTCCTTAGGAAGCCCGAGAACCCGCTCGCCGATGATGTTCTTCTGCACCTGGTTGGTTCCGCCGTAAATCGACGGCGCCAGCGAGAACAACGACAGCTCGGCAATGGTCGGGTCGGTCGACGAAGACTCGCCGGACAACATGCCATCGGCGCCCGCAGTGGCGAGCCCAAACTCGCGGAACGCGTGATGAATCTCTGCGTCGAATAGCTTCGCGATATTGCCTTCGCCACCGGTTCGCTGGTTCTTGACCCGCGACCGCTGAATGTTGAGGCGATTCACCTGGAGCATCGTGTAGAGCTTCATGAGCTGCTGACGGAACAACGGGTCGTCGGTGCGCCCGAGATCCTTTGCCACGGCCAGGTAGCGGCCGTACAGCTTCATACCCACGCCCGGGGCGGTACCGCCCGCCCGCTTCTTCTTCGAGAACGCCACCACGTCCCCACAGACCTTGGCGCGCGAGTCGGCCTTGCTTCCCGGATTGACTGCGGCGAACCCGGCCGATCCGCCGCCGATATGGGCCCGCTCGTAGGCCAGCGTTGTGTTGGCCACCCGCCAGCCGTCACCGCGGTCACCAAGAAGCGCATCGTTGGCGCATCGCGCCTGGTCCATGAACACCTCGCTGAAGAACGCTCGGCCCGTCATTTCCTTGAGCGGGCGAACATCGACTCCTTCTTGATCCATGGGGAGCGCGAAGTAGGTCATTCCCCGATGCTTCGGCTTCTCCGGGTCGGTGCGGGCTACCAGCATGCCCATATCGGCAATGTGGCCCTGGGAGGTCCAGACCTTCTGGCCGGTGAAGTGCCACTCGTCGCCATCCTGCTCGCCCTTGGTTTGCAGACCTGCCAGGTCTGACCCGGCGCCCGGCTCGGAGAACAGCTGGCACCACGCTTCGGTGCCGTTGAGAATCTGTGGAAGGTAGCGCTCGATCTGCTCGGGCGTGCCGTGGTCGGCGATGGTGGGCGCCGCAAGCATGTATCCGAGGCCGGGCGGCGGCCCGACGGCGTCCTTGGCGGCGAAGGTGCGCATGGCCGACATTTCCATCGCCTGGCTCCAGCCCTTGCCATACGCGTTCTCCGGAAGGCTCGGGTGGGCGTAACGGGAGTCGGTGAGAAGTTGCCACCACTCCCCCACGGTCATCTCGGGGTCATAGTTGGCATCGATCCACTCGCCGACTTCTTCTTCAACGGCATCAGCCATGCCTGTTCTCCTGGTCTTCTGGGCCTTAGGGTCAGGCCTGGTGTTGGGGCCTTGGGTTCAGGCCTGCGAAAGGTGTGCGAGGTCGACCTTGAGGGTGCGACGCAACAACTTTCCTGTTTCGTTGTAGGGCAACTCGTCGAGAACCACAACGTGATCGGGCGATCGCGAGGATCGCAGTTCTGCGGTCACCAGTTCGCGAACCGCGTCGGCGGACAGCGACGAACCGTCGGCTAGTACCACCACGGCGGCGATGGCTTCGCCCCACTGCTCGTCGGGAATACCAATGGCCGCGGCCTCGCGGATCTCGGGATGCCGAACCAGCACGGCTTCGATCTCGCCGGGCGAGATGTTCTCGCCGCCGCGAATGATGATGTCGTCGATGCGGCCGTCGACAAAGAGGTAACCGTCGGCATCGATGGAGCCACCGTCGTTGGTGGGAAACCAGCCGTCCTCGGTGACACGGCTTCCGAGGCCCAGGTACTCGCCCGAGACCTGCTCGCCACGGACCCAGATTTCTCCGGTGACACCAGGCGCCACCTCGGCGCCCGCCTCGTCACGAATCGAGACCTCGATAGCCGGCAACGGCTGACCCGCCGAGCTCAGGCGAGCACGTACGGCAGGATCGTCGCTGGCGAGCGCCTCGCGATGATCGTCGGGGCCCAGGATTGCAATGGTGGAGCTGGTTTCGGTGAGACCGTAGGCATTGACGAAATTGGCGTTGGGAAGTAGCTCGAGCGCCCGCTCGATGACCGGCGCCGGCATCTTTCCGCCGCCATAGGACAGCGCCCGAAGCGCAGGAAGGTCCTCGTTGCGGGCATCGAGCCGTTCGACGATGCGGGCCAGCATGGTGGGCACGACCATGGCGTGGGTGATTCCCTCGTCGCGTGCCAGGTCGATCCACGTGTCGGCATCGAAGTTGGGCAGCTGCACGATACGGCGCCCCGCATAGATCGAGCTGCACAGCGCTGCCATACCGGCGATGTGATAGGGCGGCACCGAAACGAGCGTGGCTTCGTCCTCGCCAGCGCCCATGAACTCGACAGAGGTGAGGATGTAGCTCACCAGGTGTTTGTGCCGAATCACCGCCGCCTTTGGGGCGCCGGTGGTTCCGCTGGTGAACAGCAGGACAGCGATATCTTCAGCCTCCATGCCCCAGGTGGGATCGTGCGCTCCCGCAGCCGCGCCACCGAGAAAATCATCGCGTTGAATGACCGTGATACCAGGCGGAGTCCCGAACGTTTCGGCGGCCCGGTCGCCCACTACCGCGGTGGCCGGCGATATCTGCTCGGCCAGCGAGTCGAGCTCTGCGGTGGTGAGACGATAGTTGAGCGGCACGAACGGTTTGCCCGCCCATGCTGCCCCGAACAGCGCCATGGGAAGCGCCGGGCTGCTTATGTCCACAAGGGCGACGTTGTCGACCTCATCGGCGGCAAACTTTTCAGCCGCTGCGCCTGCCTCGTTGAACAACTGTTGATAGGTGAGACCGGTGCCGTCGAGGCTGCCGATTGCGACCCGCTCGCCGAATCCGGAGGCTGCCATCTCGAGCAGCATCATGAGGTTCACTACGCTGCGGCACCTTCAAGGATGTGGACACCACAAGCGGAGCCGAGACCAATGACGTGGGCCAGACCAATGCGAGCTCCGTCGATCTGACGGTCGCCGGCCTCGTTGCGCAGGTGATGACACACCTCCCACACATTGGCGATACCGGTTGCCGAAATCGGGTGGCCTTTGGATTGCAGACCGCCCGACACGTTCACCGGACGCTCACCGTCGCGGAATGGCTTCCCCGACTCGAAGAAGTCGACAGCGCCGCCCTCTTCGCAGAGCATCAGGTTGTCGTAGTGCACCAGCTCGGCGGTGGCGAAGCAGTCGTGCAGCTCGACCAGATCGAGATCCTCTGGTCCGACCGACGCTGTCTCGTAGGCCTGGTTGGCGGCCAGGCGAGTGAGGGTGTTGACGTCGGGCAGCACCTGGCAGCCGTCCTGCCAAGGGTCGCTGGTGAGAACCGACGCACGGATCTTGATGGCCCGCTTCTGCTGCTCGTCGGACAGGGTCTTGAGCTTCTCGCCCGACACCAGAACCGCTGCCGCGCCACCATCGCAGTTGGCCGAGCACATGGGGCGGGTGTTGGGGTAGGCGATCATCATGTCGCCCATGATCTGCTCGAGCGGCATCGACTTGGAGTAGGCGGCAAGCGGGTTGAGTACCGAGTGGTTGTGGTTCTTCTCGCTGATACGTGCGAACAACTCGAAGCTGGTTCCGCCGTACTTGTGGCCGTACTCCATCCCGACCTGAGCGAACACGCCCGGCATGTTCTGAGTACCGATCCGACCATCGGTGGAAGCCACGGCACCAAAGCGACCATCGGGCGCCCACGTGTCGTCATCGGACTTCTTCTTGCCGCCTGCGCCGAGCAGTCCGGCACCGGAGAGCTTCTCGACGCCCACTGCAAGGCCCATGTCGCACTCGCCAGCCTTGATGGCCATGACGACGGTGCGCAGGGCGGTTGCGCCGGTGGCGCAGGCGTTGGCGACGTTGTACACGGGGATGCCGGTCTGGCCGATCTGCTTCTGGAGACTCTGACCGAAACCGGGCGAGCCGAGAAGATTACCCGCGGCGAGGATTCCCATGTCGGCCATGGTGACCCCGCCGTCGGACAGCGCGGCCATGGCCGCCTCGGCCCCGAGGTCGATCGAGTCCTTGTCCGGGTGTTTCCCGAACTTCGTCATGTTGATACCGAGGATATAGATGTCGTCGCTGGCCATGGTTGTCTCGTTTCTGCTGTCGGTGGAGTGCTGTCGGTGGAGTGGGGGTTGGCGTATCGGGCGGGGGTTAGGAATCGACCGGTTCGAAGCCGAAGCCGATCGCTTCGGTTCCTGCGCCGTCGGTTCCCAGTGAATAGGTTGCGAGCTGCACCTGCATGCCGAGGCTTACGTGGTCGGCATCGGGTTCGCAGTTGATGATGTTTCCCCGCACCTGTGTGCCGTCGCAGTCGACGACCGCCGCTACAAACGGAGTCGGCACACCGGGAGCCGCGAACGCAACGATGGTGAAGGCGGTAACTTCACCGGTGGTTGCCACCGGCACCCGGGTGAACTCGGTGCCGAAACACGAGGCACAGGCGTTCCGGCGATCGAAGTACCGGCTGCCACACGACGTGCATTCGTTGGCAACCAGATGGGGTTCGTCACCCAACACGAGGTAGTCGACATGGGGGATCTGGCTCGCGGTTTCGCTCATGCACCAACCATAGATTCCGGGTTGGAACTCGTTCTAGTTTGCGCTGCTTTTTTGTCCACTTGATCGTTTTTCCTTAAGTGGTTGTTGGGCTCGGTCGATATCGACGTCATCAAATCCGAAAACCAACAGGCGGAATCATGACGAGAAGGCAAAACGGCGGACTTGGCCGGAAGACCTCATGCTTGGCGCTGCTCCTTGCGCTGGTAGCAACGGCGTGCGGCGCATCGGCTGAGGAACAACTGGCGAGAGAGATCCACCCGGCGATCATGGCCACATCCTACGGGGACGATCCCATCGCCACGTGTGCAACCGAGGCGCTGCTTGCCGACGTAGGCGTGGCGAGCCTCGGTGCCGACGGTGTCACACCCGAGCAACTGCAAGCGGACCCAACCATCCTCCAGACCTACATCGAGGAATCGGAAACGGCGCCGGAGATCGTGGCTGACTGTCTCGATGCACAACAGAATTTCGGCGAAGCCTTCGCGGACTGGTTCGAGGAACCCGACAGCGCCGAGTGTGCACAGCAAGAGGTCGATGAAGATCGGGCCGTTGACCATGCGGTCGCGATCGTGCGCGGCGAGGAACCAGAGATCGATGCCAGCACCGATAGCGAGCTGGTGTTGGAATGCCTCGGAGAGACCATCGCAGCCGACTTTCAGGGTCTTCCCTCGGTCGAGGACATCGCCGACCCTCTGGCAACGACCCTTGCCGACACCCGACCCTTTTCCGAAGATGAAGCGGCCTGTGTGGCCGCGGCGGTGACCGATCTCGGTCCTCTGCGACTCGACGAACTCGAAATCACACCCGACTCGGTCAAGAAATCGTTCTCGACCAGAGGCCTCGACATGGAAGATGCCGAGTTCGACGCCATTCAGGCTGACCTGCTCGAATGCGTCGACGCTGCAGAAAAGCTGAGCACTCGGGTGTTCGCATCCTGGCCGGAGCTGTCGGAGTGTCTGGCCGCCGGGCTGACCGGTGCCGACCTTCGGGAGTGGGCATCAGCCGAACTGATCAACGCTCGATCACTACGAGTCAACGCCGAAACAAACCCCGCTGCCATCGCCGAGTGCGCAGATGCTCGTGACCTGGCGGTGTTTGGCGATCTGGTGTCGAGTGCCGATGAGAACAAGGTCGTGTCCATCGGCCGCAACAACATGCTCGGGCGATCCGATGGCCCGCTGATCGATCGAATCTTCGATCACGAATATCAGTGCATGGGTCGGGCTCTCCTGTCCGAGCTCAGCGGCGAGGACATCGACCGGTTGGACGTGCTGTTCTACAGCGCCGACTCAGAAGCATCACTGGACGCGCTGTATGCGGACCCGAACTACCTCGACTACCTGGTGGCACTGGTGAACGGTCGATCGACCTGTCGAAGCACCGAGGGACTGATTCAGGACGCATTCGACCTGTTGGGTTTCTCTGACGAGACGATGAGCTGTATTCACGAGACGATGACGACCGAGGAGATTCGGGCTTCGTTCAACGATGGCCACTTTGCGATCGACGTTTCGAAGGTTGAACCGCTTGTGTCCGCAGCCGACTACTACCGGTCAACCGACGCCCGCGACGTCGCCATCGAGGAGTGTGCTTCGGCCTCCGAGATGGGTCGCTGGAACGGCGACGAAGCCGATGACTCGGTGAGCGCGCTGCGATCGGTCAGCAGCGTCGATCCTCGCTCGTTCATTCCGGGTCCCGTCGGACAGTTCGCGGGTACCGACGACGCCTAGTGGCGTGCTGCCGTAGAACGCTAGAGAGCGGTCGCGTAATCGCCGAGCTTCGGTTCGGCCATCTCGGCCTGGAACCGGTCGAACGGGAATGGCCAGGCAAACGGGATGCCCCGGTCGTCGAGGTACCAACTGCGACAACCGGTTGCCCAAACGGTCTTCTTGGCCGCCTCGACCCGCTCGTCCTCGAACCGGGCAGCCGCTTCGTCGGTGGGGTGCACGACTTCGGCCTGGCCGGATCGCCAGAGTTCGACCAGTTGCATGATGTAGGCCATCTGCATTTCGGCGGTCGCGATGAGCGAGAAGTTACCAACCGGCGAGTTGGGTCCGTTGAGCATGAAGAAGTTGGGGAAACCATGGATGCCCAACGCCAGGTACGCCGAGGGCCGCTCGCTCCAGACGTCATCGAGCACCAGGCCGTCGAGACCAAGGATGTCCATTGGCCGCATAAACCGATCCACATGGAAGCCGGTGGCCAACACGATGACGTCGAACTCATGCAGACGGCCATCGGCGGTCCGAATGCCCTTGGCCTCGATGTGGTCGATGCTGTCGGTGACCAGCTCGACGGTCGGGAGCTGAATCGAGTCGTAGAAGTTGTGTGACACGACCAGGCGCTTGCAACCCAGGGTGTAGTCGGGGCGAAGCTTCTCGCGCAGGACCGGGTCGTTGACGTTGTCCAGCTCGGCATTGCACACCGCCTCCATATTCGAGGTGAAGGGGGTGTCGGCGTCAAGAATCTGCGAGGCGAACCCCGTGTGAAAGCTCTCGGAGAGCTGCTTGTGGAGCGCCTCGAGCAGATCGGCGTCGGTCCGGTACTCCTCTTTTTGTTCGGCGCTGTATTCGACCTGCTCGAGCGGCACCACCCACTGGGCGGTTCGCTGGAAGACCGACAGCTGGCCGGCGCGCGGTCCCAGCGCTCCGGTGAGCTGGGTTCCCGTGGACCCGGTACCGACGACAGCGATGCGCTTTCCGTCGAGTTCGACGTCGTGATCCCATTGCGCGCTGTGAAACAGGTCGCCCTCGAAATCATCGACCCCGACGATGTCGGGCCGCTTGGGGTGATGCAGTACTCCCGTTGCGGCGATTACCCAATCGAAGCGTCCGGAGAAGCCTGATGACGTCTCGACCTCCCAGGATCCAGCGTCATCGGCGTCTGGCCCTTCGCGCCACTCGGCGCGGGTAACCGCCTCGCCGAAGCGAATATGGGCATCGAGACCGTACTTGTCCGCCACCCGCTCGAAGTAGGCCTGCACCTCGCTGCCCGGCGACGCAAAGTAGTTCCAGTCCGGGTTGAGCTCGAAGCTGTAGCTGTAGATGTGCGACGGCACATCGCATGCGATACCGGGGTAGGTGTTCTCCCGCCAGGTGCCGCCGACCTTGTCGGCCTTCTCAAAGATCGTGAAGTCGAGCCCGGCCTCCTGAAGCTTGATTGCCGCCAGAATGCCGGACATTCCTGCGCCGATGATGGCGAACTTCGGATCGGGTCGTTCCATAGCGTTGTTCTTTCATACTTTGTGAGCCGAGTTCAAACCTGACGTGCCGTGGGATTGTGTGTCAGTGTTTGGAAATGGAAATCCTGCCAGTTGGGGGCGCATTGGGTGCCGAGGTTCGTGGGGTCGATCTCAACGACCTCAGCGACGACGAGAACCAGGCAATCCTCAGGGCCTTCGCCGACAACCTCGTGCTGTTCTTTCCCGGCCAGAAGCTCACGCATCAGGGCCACCACCGCTTCGCCTCGCTCTTTGGGGAACTCGAGGTGATTCCGATACTCGAGAAGTTGGATGAGAACTTTCCCGAGATCGTGGTGCTCGATGACGCCGAGACGCCCGCGGCCGATGTCTGGCACACCGATGTCACCTATCGCGAAAGTCCGCCGATCACGGCCATCCTGCACATGGTCGAGTGCCCACCGGTGGGTGGCGACACCATGTGGATCAACCAGTACGAGGCCTACGAGACACTGTCGGCACCGATGAAGGAAATGCTCGAGGGCATGACGGCGATTCACGTCAACCGGTACGGCCCCGGGAACGCCGAGCACCCGGTGGTTCGGGTGCACCCCGAAACCGGCCGCAAGAGCCTGTATCTCAACCGCATCTTCACCAGCCACATTCGCCAGCTGTCCCGCCCCGAATCCGATGCGCTCCTGCCGTTCCTCCTGCGCTGGTGCGAACAGCCGAGCTTCTCGGTGCGCTACCGATGGTCGGCTGGCGACGTCGCTATGTGGGACAACCGCTGCACGCTTCACGCCGTGGCCAACGACTGGGAAGGCCGCCGGATTATTCAGCGCATCACGGTTTTGGGCGACAAGCCCGTCGGCGTCGCCGAGCCACGGTGGCCAAAACACGAGCCTTCACGCAACGGAGCCAGCGACTACTCCGGCCAGGTCTACCCGTTCTAGCTCTGCCCTCCCCCCGTC
>CAZGVQ010000026.1:0-14145 GCA_964529355.1 uncultured Acidimicrobiales bacterium | reverse complement strand
AGCCGTCTCCGACAAAGGTACGTCGCTCTTGTCAGCGGGGAGGGTCTGGAGGACCCGGTCGCCGAGGTTTGAGGTGACACCCAACCAATAGTGCTCGTTGCGAAAGTGATGGAGCCGGTGGTTCCGGGCAAGTCGCTTGTAGTAGCGACTCTTCGGCCGGTACTTCGTGTGCACCAGAAGGTGGGTCCACTCGTAGTGGAGTAGCCCGATCGCCGCCAGGAGGTACGCGGTGACATACGGCGCCAGAAGCACAGAGCCGGTGATCCACAGAAGCGGCAGCGTCCACGATGCGGTGAACCCTGCGAACATCACCGAGAACAGCGCAGCATCGTTGCGGGCGAGAAGTAGGTGACCCATATGCGTGGGGTCGAGATGATGCTCGCGATGTCCGGTTCCAGTACCGAGTTTGGTCATCCGAAAGGAATCCTCGGGAGCGTGCAGAAGGAAGAGATGCACGACCCACTCGAAGACGCCAACCAGCAGCAGCGTGATGACAGCCACGATGACGTCGCCTCGGCCCCAGCCGCCAATCACCAGCCGTAGCACCAGCAAAACCGCGACAAAGCTGGCCACAATGCGGGCCGAATCGATACGCAGAAAGGCGCGCAGTGTCTCACCCTTGTTGGTGAGATCGGCGGAGGTCAGCGTCGCTGCGGTAGTCACGTTGGACATAACAACAAGGATAGGGAACAAACGATTCCCAGGTAAGGGGCAAAAGACCTGCACAGAGCCCTGGTGTGGACTGGCCTTGGGTGGGCGGCGAAGATGGAGTACAGACATGAGCCTTTCTGAATCCCAGGAGCAGATTCTCGATGCCGCAATGCAGTGCATCAGCCGCGACGGTATCGAGGGCGCCAGCATGCGCAGCGTGGCCCGAGAAGCCGACGTGTCATTGGGTCTTCTTAGCTATCACTTCGACGGCAAAGAGGACCTGATCCAGGCAGCCTTCCAGTTGGCCTGCGACCGGGTGTACGACGTCACGTTGGCCGCGGTCGACGCCACCGACGACGCCGCCGAACAGGTGCGAAGCTATGTCCGAGGGCCGTTTCACGATGACTTCCTGGCCGACGACTACCTCGCGCTGCGGATTGGTCTGTGGGCCATCGCCCGCACCGACCCCACCATCGCGGCCGTCGAACAGTCGCTGTACGAGCGCTACACCGATCGCCTCGCCGACCTGATCGTCGGTTCTGACTCCACCGTGCGCCGGTCGGTCGCCCGCGACCGGGCTACCGATGTGGTGGTGCGCCAGAACGGTCTGTGGCTCAACTGGGCTCGTTGCCAGAACGCTGTCGATCTCCGACGGGGGCTCGAGCAGTGTGAAGCTCTGGCCCTTGGTTTCGTTGCTTGAGTGTGACGGGTGATTCTGTGAAACAGCTCGAGGGACTTTCGGTTGTGGTGACCGGCGCCAGCAGCGGCATTGGGAAGGCCATTGCAGAACGGCTTTCCGCTGATGGTGCGATGCTCACGCTCGGAAGCCGCACTCCGGTCGAGATCGATGGTGCCACCTGGGTTGCCACCGACGTTCGCTCGGCAACAGCGTGCGACGAGTTGATCACCGCTGCGGTCGCGCAACGCGGCGGCATCGATGTGCTCATCAACAACGCCGGGGTGCAGGTTGAGAAGACCGTCGATCGGACCACCGACGACGAGTTCGATCAGGTCATGGACGTGAACGTTCGTGGCGTTTTCAATTGCTGCCGAGCTGCAATCCCTCACATGCGGTCGGCCGGCGCAGGCTCGATCATCAACATCGGGTCGATCGCCGGAAACGTGGCCGATCACGGGCTCGCCGTGTACAACGCGTCGAAAGGGGCGGTGCACGCGCTGACCCGGTCGATCGCCACCGATCACGGCCGAGACGGAATTCGCTGCAATGCCGTGGCGCCGGGCTGGATCATGACCGAGATGGCCGACGCGGCCTTTGCCGTCGCCGACGACCCCGAGGCCGCGCGGCTCGAGGCCACTCGCGCCCACCCCGTGAGGCGCATGGGCGTGCCGGCTGACGTGGCAAATCTGGTTGCATGGTTGGCATCGGATCAGGCCGAGTTCGTCAGCGGGTCGTTGTTCACCGTCGACGGTGGATTGACCGCTCAGAACCCCATTGGCTCCGCCTCGCATCTGTAGGAGACGGGTCGTACTCTGACCACCGTGGAGATCATTCACGACATGCAGAGCGCCGTACCTGACGGTGTCACCACCGCAGTAGCTATCGGTGTCTTCGATGGCGTTCATCTGGGCCATCAGTCGATCATCTCGTTGGTTCGCGAACGCGCAGAGGCCGAAGGGTCAAAGTCGGCAATCGTTACCTTCGACCGCCACCCTGCGCTGGTACTTCGGCCCGAGAACGCCCCAAAGTTGTTGACCACCCTCGAGCAACGACTCGAGCTGCTCGATCTGGCCGGTATCGACTACGTGTACCTGGTCGCGTTCTCCGATGAACGGGCCACCGAGTCGCCTGAAGACTTCATTACCAACGTGGTGGTCGACCGGATGCATGCCACGAGCGTGACCGTGGGGGCCGACTTCCATTTCGGCGCAAAGCGGGCCGGAAACCTCGAGCTGCTCGAGCGACTCGGCGAGCAGCACGGATTCGAAGTAACCGGTCTCACGCTTCTGCGCGACGACGAGCTGGCTCCCGAGCCGATCTCCTCCACCGTGATCCGTCGGATGCTCGCTGGCGGCGAGGTGGCCCAGGCCGCCGAGGCCCTGGGTCGGCCTTATGAGATCCGAGGCGAAGTGATTCGGGGCGATCAGCGAGGGCGCCAGATCGGATTCCCGACCGCCAACATCCCGGTCGATACGTCGCTGGCGTTTCCCGCCGACGGTGTCTACGCCGGAACCTTCCTGCGTGCTGACGGCGACCGATATGACTGCGCGATCAATATCGGCCGCCGCCCCACCTTCTATCAGCACGCCGAGCACTCATTGCTCGAGGCGCATGTGCTCGACTTCGACGGCGATCTCTACGGTGAGATCGTGCGGGTTGAGTTCGTCGAGTTTCTGCGCAGCGAGCAACGCTTCGACGGCATCGATGCCCTGGCTGAGCAACTCAAACAGGACATCGAAAAGGCCCGTGCCGTCCTTCATTCCTAGAATCCGCTAGGTGCTGCAGCTCGCTGCATAGGCGTTCCGTGCAGTGTCGATCTTGCGGTCCCGCTTTTTCTTGAGTTGCTTGAGCTTCTTCGAGAGCTTCTTTGGTCGGTCTTCGAGGTTGTCGATTGCGGTTTCGACGTTGCGCTGGAAGGTTTTGATGGCCTTGTTGACCGCTCGGTTCCGCTTCTTGAAGTGCTCCCCACCCCGGGTGCAGGGGTCTTGTGGCGGGTCTTCAGGCGGGTCGATGACCGGGATGTCTTCGTCCTGGTCATCGTCGGTGTCGGGCAGTTCCGGTGGTGGTGGCGGCGGTGGTGGCGCATCGGTGGTGAAGGTGTTTCGCACCGTGCGGGTCGAGCGGCGGCCGATTTCGCTGTCGGCGTAGACATTGGCCTCATAGGTGGTGCCCGGCGCCAGGCCATCGAGTTGGCAGGAGATCCGACCTGAGAACGGGGCCGAGACCGTGCACGAGCTCGAGTGGTTCGACATCCACACCGAGTAGGTGGTTGCGTTGCTCGACGGGTCGTGGTCCCAGGAGATCTGGGCCGAAGTCTGACTGATCTGGTCGGCGCCCACGTTGCTCGGGTTCTTCGGGCGAGCTGGTGGCGCTGGCATCTGGTGGTCGTAGTCGACATTGCCGCCCGAGATGGTTACCGCGAGGGGGAAGGAGAGGTTGTCGGTATCGGTAACGATGTCGCAGCTGAGCCGCTCGGGTGTATCGAGGTCGGCGGCGGTGGCCGAGCAGGTTGCTCCGCCAGCTGAAGCTACATAGCTCGCTGAGGTGGCAATTCGCACGTGGTTCCAGGCCACGTTGAGGTGCATCTGGCCCTCGACGGTTGACCACCAGCGATAGTTGGTCTCGAGATCGGTCCCGTTGGGAACCGGTGGGTTGATGGTGAAGTTCCTGGTTGCTGGAGTGCTTCCGTAGCCGCCGTAGGTGATTGCTTCGATCCGGTAGTCGCCGTCGATCACGTCTTCAAAGACACAGCGCCCGGTTTGGGCGACCTGTCGGTAGCACGACCAGACCGCTCGGTCCTGATCGTCGTAGAACGTGGCACCGTGGCTGTAGATGCCGGTGGTGTCGGCCGGAAGGTTCCAAGTAGCGGTGACCTTCGACCCGATCTCTTTCCACTCAACGTCGACATCGACATTTGCTATGCCGTGCACCATCGTGCCGGAGTAGGTGGTGGCGGGATCGGAGTTGTTGTCGAAGTAGAAGCTCTCGACAACCTGAATCTCATAGTTGCTGCCTGGCTCAAGACCTTCGATGACGCACTCGGTGGCGTACTGCGTGCCGCTGGTCGGCCGTTCGTACTGTGGCCGCCACAATTCCGCGCACTTCGGCGTGCCGATGGGCTCAACCGGCGCCGGCCAGGTGCGGCGGATGGCAACGATGAATCCGTTTGGGCTGGTCTCGGCACCGGTGGTGGAGGTCCAATCGACCGAGATCGAGGTGGGGGACGCCGGTGAGGCGGTGAGATTCTGCGGGGCAGCGGTGGCAGAGGTGGCAGGGGAGGAAGGGGCGGTGGTGGTTGAACCGTCGGCCGCGGCCGCTGAGGCACCGAGGCCGATCAGTCCAAACAAGGTGAGCACCAAGATCGCCATCGCTCTGGCGCCTCGGTTTGGTCGGGGGAGGGATTGCATCCTCATCGTGAACTCTTTCGGGTTGGTTCGTGTACGTCGTCGATGTCTTTCTAACGAACCGGTGCGATCCCCCAAATGGGGTTGTCTCCCCAATGGGGTGGGGTCCCCATGCGTCGATTGCACGAATTCTGGAGGGGCGCGTTGCAAACCTGTAATTTTGATTACATACTTACATGTAATGAAAAGCACCCATGAAACATCATCCCAACGAGGCCGAGGCAAACGCGGTGGACCCGGAAGTCGGGGCGGCCGAGGCCGCGGTCGTCGGACAGTCGAGCCGCCTGCCGTAACCGTCGAAGAGCTGCAGTCGTGGTTCGCCGGCAATCTCCCCGACGACCTCTTCTCCGAACCACCCATTGTGCGATTCGACCGCGACGAGATTCTTGTCACCGGCACGCTGCCTCTCCCCAAGATTGGCAAGGGCGACGATGCGGCAATAGCCGCTCGGGCCCGTATCGAGGCATTCCGCGAGGAAACCCGAGATCAGCGCATCGCCATCGCCGAACGTGCCGAGCCGAAGTTTCTCCGGAAGGTCTCCTGGGCTGTCGACTGTGGCGACGAACAATCTGCGTTTACCACCGCAAGCGTTCCGGTCATGACCCGGCTCAACATCGATGAACGAGCCACGCTCGATACCCTCATCGACGCAGGCGTAGCCCGTAGCCGAAGCGACGCGTTGTCGTGGTGCGTGCAGCTCGTGGCCGACAACGAGAGCGAGTGGATGGAGCAACTGCGCGACGCGATGGAAGACCTCGCCGTGTTGCGCGACGAAGGCCCCGCGAGCAAGCGGCGTTGATCGCTGACTAGTCGAGAACCAACACGGGTTCGCCGAGCACGTCGAAGTCAGGGGTAACCCCGAGACCCGGCCCTTCGCTGGCTCGCATATGGCCGTCGGCCACCACCGGGCCTCCGGTTGCGATGGTCACATCGTTGTACTCGTGGAACGGCGATGACTGAAAGTGGAAGCCGGGTGGCGTGGAATGTGCGAGGTGAGCAATCGCTGCAGTGGCGATCTCGCCGCCCCACGTGTCTTCGATAGTCATGCCGATCCCCAGTTGCACGCAGAGATCGCGGATCTGACGCGAGCGGGTGAGTCCGCCGGCCTTGTTGATTTTGAGGTTGATGAGATCCATGGCGCCGTCGGCTGCGCCGCGTACCACCACGTCGGGACTGGTCATCGACTCATCGAGAATCATGGGCAGGTCGGTGTGTTGGCGAACTCGCAGACATTCGTCGTAGCTGAGGCACGGTTGCTCGATGTACAGCCGCCGGCCCGCGGCCGAATTGACCACCCGAAGCGCCTCGTGGGTTTTCCAACTGGTGTTTGCGTCGGCAGCCAGCGTTTCGGTGGGAAGCAACTCGTCGCACACTGCGGCGATCCGTTGGATATCGAGGTCGGCGTCGTCGCCCACCTTCATCTGGAACTGCACGTAGCCCTCGGCGCGTAGCTGTTGCAGTTCGGCCACCATTGCTTCGGGCGTACCTCGGTTGATGACCCGAAAGAGGCGAACCTCGTCGCGGAACGATCCGCCGAGAAGCGTGTGCACGGGGACGTTCGATGCCTTCCCGGCGATGTCCCAACATGCCATGTCCAGCGCCGACTTCACATATGGATGGCCCTTGAGGAGGGCGTCCATCCGGTGATTGATGACATCGAGAAGTGTTGGGTTCTCGCCGAGGAGATCAGGCCCGAGAACCGCGATGCCGGCGCGTACTCCTTCGCTGTAGGCCGGCAGATAGCTGGGCCCAAGCGGGCACGATTCGCCGACCCCGGTGATTCCCTCGTCGGTTTCGATGACGACGACGGTGGAGTCGAAGGCGGCGAAGCTTTGGTCGGCCCACTTGTAGGCACCGGCTTTGATGGGGAGGTCGACCTGGTAGGCGCGGATTTGGGTGATTTCCATCGGGGTCGTTCCTTTGGTCAGGTGGGGCCGGCTTCGCTTTGCACGGCCTTGGCGGCGGCTTGGCCCAGCCAGGCGCCGTACAGCGTGAAGATGAGCAGAACCACGGTGCCAACGAGAACCAACACGGCCCAGATGGCCACGGCACGGTCCGGAGTGTCGCCGTAGGTGAGTCCGAGCAGGCCCGACCAGATGCCGGTACCGATAAGCAGGCGGCCACCCAGAATGGTCGGCTTTGCACCCGCCTTTTGGGCGGCAATCCATGCCTCGTCAGAGGACAACGTGGCGCGGGTTCGAATTCCCGCCCATCCGTTTCGCCCGAGTTCCCCGTTGGCGCCGCGACGGGTGACCCGGACGACGAGCCACCCGCTTCCCACCAGGAGAAGTCCGACCGCAGTCATGAGCACCACCGCACCGAGCCACGAGATTTCCGACTGTGCGAAGACCATAGGTGTCTATTCTTCAATGCCCGCCTGTTGGCGGCGCCACCGGGCGTTCATGCGGACACCCCAGGAGTTGAACGGCTCCGGGAAGTTGCGGCTTGGCCGATCCTTGACCTCCATGAGCTGGCGGAGGTCCGAGTCGATGCCATTGATCTTCTCGGCCAGCAGCTTGCCGCTGATGGTGCCTCGGGCAATACCCACGCCGTTGTGCACGACCGTGCCGTAGACGTTCTCGCGTAGCTCGCCGAACACCGGTGCGCCGTTGCGGGTGAGGCTCAGCGCACCGCCCCACGTGTACTCGAACGGCACGTCGGCGAGCATCGGGTAGCGGTTGAGGAACGATTTTCGATGGGTCTGCCGTGCCGTCTCGAGCGGTCGGCCGACAATCGATGACCGCCGGCTGTAGCTGAAGATGTTGCGAATGAGAATGCGGCGATCGGCGCTGCGGCGAACCGATGACCCAGCCGGATGGGCAGCGATGATGCCGTAGCTCTCGACCCCACCAAGCCGCTCGAGCTCGTCGTCGGTGAGCTCGCGGGTCAGTGAACCCCAGGTGATCATGGGTATGAGGTGGTTGGTGAACATGCCGAAACCTTCGACGAAGCCGTTGTTGGCCAGCACCAGCGTGTTGGTCTTTACCGATCCTCGCGAGGTGCGGACGATGTGGGGCGTGCCGAAGTCGAAGTCGTCGACCATGGAATCTTCGAAGACCGTGACGTTCTCGGGCATCGTGTCGGCCAGGCCGCGCACCAGCGCTGCGGGTTGCACCAGGTAGCTGTGCGGCGCATGCACCGCCGATCGGTAGAAGCCGCTGCCGAACACCGCCCTCAGATCGGCAGCGTCGTGTCGGGTGTACTCTCGTCGATCGCGTCGAGTGAAGCGGCGAAGTGCTCGAGCATCTTCTCGCCTTTCGTCGATGCCGCAGCGTGGTACTTGCCTTCGAGGCGCCAGTCGCAATCGATGCTGTTCGCCGCGATTGTCTCGGTGAGGTAGTCGAGTCCGGCCCGGTTGAGGCCCACCTGCTGCTTGGCGTGGTCAACGTCGGACGCAAAGCTCTTGGCTCGAATGTTGTGCGCGTGGTCGATTGCGAAACCCGAAGATCGGCCAGCGGCGTTGTTGCCGATACGACCGCCTTCGATGAGCACCACGCTTGCCCCGGCGTCGAGCTCGGCCAGACGTCGGGCACAGGACAGACCGCTGTAGCCGGCCCCGATGACCACGTAGTCGGCCACGATGTCGCCGGTGAGAACGGTGGCTTCTTTGGGCGGTGGCAGGATCTCGTGCCAGCCGTTGTTCTGGTCGTACTCGGGTTTCAGACTGACGCGGGGCACGTGGAACTCAGGAGAGGTCGAGCCAGATGGTCTTGGGCTGGGTGTACTGCTCGTGAGCGGCCAGGCCGTTGTCGCGGCCGCCGAAACCCGACAGCTTGTAGCCGCCAAACGGGGTGGTCATATCGCCTTCGCCATAGCAGTTGACGGTGACCGTGCCGGCCTGGATGCGTCGGCTTGCCAGGTGTGCCGTGCGAACGTCGCTGGTGAACACCGCCGCCGACAGGCCGTACTCGGTGGCGTTTGCGAGTTCGATGGCTTCGTCGGGTTGGTCGAACGAGGTGACGGCAAGCACCGGACCGAAGATCTCTTCGGTCGCCACGCGCATGTCGGCGGTGACGCCATCGAAGATGGTTGGTTCAACAAACCAGCCGCCACTTTCCTCACGGGTGCGGTTTCCGCCGAGCACCAGGTTGGCGCCTTCCTCGCGGGCGGCGGTGATGTTGTCGAGGATCTTGTGGAGGTGCGCTGCCTCGATGATGGCGCCGATCTTGGTGGCCGGATCGAGCGGATCGCCAACGATCCATTCGCCAGCTTTGCGCAGTACGAGGTCGAGGAGTTCGTCCTTGCGCGACCGGTGAACGATGAGCCGGCTGTTGGAGCTGCAGTTCTGACCGCCGTTCCAGAAAATGCTGGTGGCGACATGGTCGGCCACCGAGTCCAGGTTGTCGGCGTCGGCCATGACGAGAAGCGGGTTTTTGCCGCCGCACTCCAGGGTGACCCGTTTGAGATTGCTATCGGCCGAGTACCGCAGAAATGCCCGCCCGGTTTCGGTTGACCCGGTGAAGGTGAGGCCGTCGACATCGGGGTGGCGGCCGAGCGGTTCGCCAACCGATTCGCCGAAGCCCGGAACGGCATTGACCACGCCGTCGGGAAGCCCGGCTTCGATGGCCAGCTCGGCGAGGCGCAGCGTGGACATGGAGGTCTGCTCGGCCGGCTTGAGCACCACGGCGTTTCCGGTGGCGAGGATTGGGCCCAGTTTCCAGGCGGCCATCAGCAGCGGGAAGTTCCATGGCAGCACCGCGCCGATAACCCCTAGCGGCTCGCGTTCGATCATCGACACAACACCCGGACCCGATGGCGACAGCTGGTCGTAGACCTTGTCGGCGGCTTCGGCGTGCCAGCGGATGGTCTCGACCGTTTCGGGCACATCGATGGTGCTGGTGTCGGTAATGGGCTTTCCGCCTTCGAGTGTCTCGACCGTGGCCAACTCGAGCGCGTGGGCATCGATGAGGTTGGCGTACCGGATGAGAAGCCGCCGCCGGTCGGTTGGGGACATTGCACCCCACGGGCCCGAATCGACGGCTCGGCGAGCTGCCGTCACCGCTCGGTCGACATCCTCCGCGCCACAATCGGCGACCTGGGCGAGGACCTGGCCGGTGGCCGGGTTGAGGGTGTCGAAGGTCTTGCCACTGGCGGCGTCGACGAGCTGCCCGCCGATGACCGCCTTGGTTGAAAGGTGTACCGAGCTGGCCAACGACGCTGGGTTGGTGGTGGTCATGGCTGCGTACCTTCCGTCGAGGTGTCGGCGGGTTTCGTGGTTGGCTTGCCTCGTTGGCTCATGGCTACCAGCCAGTCCTTCTCTTCCTCCCAAGGGCGGTACACCAGGCGGCTGCGGTCGATGCCGTTGATCGGCAAGGTGGAAAGTGCGGCCTCGAGCGCCACGCGAGCATCGCCGGTTACCGGAAGTTGCGGTCGACGGTTGGGGCCGAGGTTGCGGCCCACCATGTTGGCGGCGGTCTTGGCGCCCACCAGATATTCGACATCGAAGTCGTTGTCCCAGAGGAATGAGTTGAGTGGCGACATAAGAGCCCAGAGTTCAAGCGCCTCGGCGTGCTGACCCGCGGTGATGAGGTCGTAGAGCTTCACGCATTCGTGCGGCATGATGTTGGCCGATCCCCAGATCCAGCCAACTGCGCCGGCCATCAGAGCGAAGGGCGCGATGGGGTCTGCTCCGCAGAGGACTTTTCCACCGATGGCCACGTACTTCTGCAGTTTTGCGAGGTCGCCCTCGCTGTCTTTGATGTAGGCGACGTTGTCGATCTGCACGAGCCGCCGGTACATCGCCGGCGTGATCTCGACACCGCTGGCCTGTGGCGTGTTGTAGAGGATGAGGTCAGCCGAGGTGCTTTTGGCGATCTCTTCGTAGTGGTACAGCACCCCGCGCTCGAAGGGGCTCTCAAGCCAGGGAGGCAGCACCATGACTGCCGATGCACCTTGGTCGACGGCGAACTTGGTGGCCTCGATCGTCTCGTAGGTACTCATGGCCGAGGACTGGGTGCAGATAGTGACCCGTCCGTCGATGTGTTGGCCGCAAATCTCGATGATGCGGCGCTTCTCGTACTCGCTCAGGTAGGCGTACTCACCCGTGCCGGCACCCACAAGAATGCTGTGAATACCGGCGTCGATGATCTCGTCGATGTAGTCGCGAAGTCGAACTTCGTCGAGATGCTCGCCGGTGCTGTCGAACGGGGTGCACATCGCGATGCAAACGCCCTCTATGTCACCAGTTGCGGCCATTGCGGCCATTGCGGCTCCTTTGGCTTCTTCACCTTCTTCACCGTTGTGAAGGCAGTGGGTGGACAGCGGGTTGCCACGTGATGGTAAGTGGCGCGAGGTGTCATATCCAAGCTTGCTTTCGGCTATGCCATACTGCGGAAACCGGCCATCAGGGCGGGAACACGCGAGGTTTCAAAGCGACGATGAGCGAGCAGAAGAGAGGCCAGCGACGCGGCCGAAATGCTCGACGATCGGCCAGAGTGGCCGACACCGGACCCGATTGGCTCCCCGAACTCGACCGCGGGATTCCCTATGTCGACCTGCTAAGCGACGCCCAGGTGCAGCGGGTTCACGACGAAACGATGCGCTTGCTCGAGGAAGTGGGTATCGACTTCCGTGACCCCGAGTCGTTGGCGATGTGGAAGGCCGACGGCGTCGATGTGCAGGGCGAACGGGTGCGCTTCGACCGCGAGTATCTCATGAACAAGATTTCGACGGCGCCGTCGGAGTACACGATGCTGGCGCGCAACGCGGATCGATCGGTGACGCTGGGCGGTCGCAAGACCGTGTTCACGCCATCGTATGGAGCGCCCTTCGTGCTCGACTTCGATGGCAGCCGTCGCAACGCCACGTTGGAAGACTTCGACAATTTCGCCAAAATCGCATACCTCCAACCTGCGGTGCATATGACGGGCGGGGTGCTGTGCGAGCCCATGGATATCCCCGTGCCGCACCGGCATCTCGAGATGATGTATTCCCTGCTCAAGTACAGCGACAAGCCCTTCATGGGTGGCGTTACCTCGCGCGAACGGGCCGAGGAATCGCTGCATATGGCCGGCATCGTGTTTGGTCACGATGTGGTCGCCGACACCACCGTCATGACCTCGCTGGCCAACTGCAACTCACCGCTGGTGTGGGATCAGACCATGCTCGACTCGGTCAAGGTGAATGCCGCCAGCAACCAGGCCACCCTCTTCAGCCCGTTCGTGCTCGGCGGTGCGTCGACCCCGGCCAGCACCATTGGTTCGGTGGTGCAGCTCAGCGCCGAGGCGCTCGCCGGCGTGGCATTCAGCCAGCTCGTTCGATCGGGTGCGCCCGCCGTGTACGGCCAGTGGCTCAGTACCGTTTCGATGAAGACCGGTGCTCCCCAGGCCGGCACGCCCGAGATCTGCCATATGAACCTGCTCACCGGACAGCTCGCGCGGTTCTACAACTTGCCGTGGCGATGCAGCGGGTCGCAGTCGAGCTCACCGGTTGTCGATGCGCAGGCCGGGTACGAGTCGGCGCGCAATATGTATGGGGTGCTGATGTCGGGCGCAAATTTCGTGCTGTCGACCACCGGCTACCTCGAAAGCGCGCTGTGTCAGAGCTACGCCAAGGCCGCGCTCGACGGCGAGCAGCTCGAGATGATGTACAAGCTCGGCAAGGGAATCGACTTCGACGAACTCGATGGCGCCCTCGATGCCATGCGCGAAGTGAACCCTGGCGATCACTACCTGGGCACCGCCCACACCCTCGAACATTTCCAGTCGGCATTCATGATGCCCGACCTCATGAGCGCCGACAGCTTTGAGCAATGGACCGTTGACGGAGCGAAAGACGCCGCCGCACGAGGTGCCGACAAGGCCTGGGCACTGCTCGAGCGCTACGAAGAACCTTCGCTTCCCGACGACAAGCTCGAAGAGCTCCGCGATTTCGTCGACCGTCGTCGTTCCGAGATTCCCGAGCTGGTGACATGAGCGGGGTCGCAATCGTCACGGGCGCCACGTCGGGACTTGGCAGGTCGATCGCCGTAGCGCTGGGCCATGCCGGACGCTCGGTTGTGGTTTCGGGTCGCAACGCCGACGAAGCCGACGCAACGGTAACCACGCTGCACGCCGCGGGTGCCGAGGCGGTGGCCGTTGTCGGCGACGTAACCGATTCGAGCTTCGCCGCAAGCTTGGTTGAACAGAGCGTCGCGTGGGGCGGACCGCTGGCCGTGGTGGTAAACGCCGCCGGAGTTATCGTTCGCGAAACAGCCGAGGGCACCACCGACGACGCCTGGCGGCACCAGATGGCCGTCAACGTCGATGCGGTGTTCTACGTTTCGCGTGCTGCGGTACCGGAGCTTCGTGCTTCGGGCGGCGGGTCGATCGTCAACGTGTCGTCGACCTGTGGTCTGGTGGGGTCGACGGCCCTGGCCGGGTACTGCGCCACCAAGGGCGCGGTGATCTCGCTGACCCAGGCGATGGCGCTCGACCATGCTGCGGAGAACATTCGGGTGAACGCGGTATGCCCCGGTGCAGTCGATACGCCCATGCTTCGCTCCGGCCGCGAGAAGGCGCCGATGACCGACTTCACGATCATCGCGATGAACGAGCAGGGCATCCCGCAAGGTCGCGTGCCCGGCCCCGATGAAGTAGCCGGAGTGGTCGCCTTCCTCGCCTCCGACGCCGCCCGCCACATCACCGGCACCGCCCTCCCAATAGACGGCGGGTACACGGCCCAATGACCTCCACAACCAAAACCACACAAAAGGTGAATGGGGTGTCAGACACCCCATTCACTTTGCCAGCTCGGAGCCCGAGACCGGTTGGCCTGCGTGGCCAGGGAACGCCGGAATGGAAACCGGGGACGACCGAGGTTGCTGTAGGGCAGAGAGCGCCAGCTCGGAGCCCGAGACCGGTTGGCCTGCGTGGCCAGGGAACGCCGAAGTGAGAGACCGCGTTGCGGTGGTTACTGGTGGGGCGCAGGGGATTGGTCGGGCTATTGCTGGTCGGCTGATGGACGCTGGCGCGACGGTGGTTATCGGCGACCTTCGGGATCCGGGCGATGGTTCAAACTGGATTGAGCTTGACGTCACATCGGAGCAGTCGGTGCAGGCGTTCATCGACGTGGTAGTTGCCGAACACGGCTCGCTCGACATCGTGGTCAACAACGCCGGCATCATGTTCGAGCAGGATTTCGAGAGCCATCCGGCTGAGTCCTGGAACCAGATGATGGCGGTAAATCTCACCGGCCCGTTCCTGGTATCGCGGGCTGCCACGCCGTATCTCAAGAACAGCGCGCACGGCGCGATCGTGAACGTCGGGTCGATCGAAGGGTTTTCTCGGAACCCCGATCACGTGGCGTACTCGGCCTCCAAGGCCGGTGTTCACGGTCTCACCGGTGCGCTGGCTGTGGACCTCGGGCCCTTTGGCATTCGCTGCAACGCGGTGGCACCGGGGTGGTGAGCTAGCGAGTCTGTCTCCTGTGCAC
>CAZGVQ010000025.1:0-14191 GCA_964529355.1 uncultured Acidimicrobiales bacterium | reverse complement strand
GCCGACGGCTGAGAAGTCGTCGATGAACTCGGGGGTGAGCACGCCCGCCTGGTCCGAGCCGGTGCGGGTGTGCTGCTTCATGTTGTAGTTGGCGTAGCGGCGATGACCTTGGGCCCCGATGCGGGTACCTCCACCGGCACCCACCGGGTCGGTGTCGCGCCGCCAGACGAGACGGCTTCTGCTTGGGGTGTCGGTGCGGCCAGTGTTGCCCATCGTGTCCTCGCTATCGGTGTGGGGTTGGCGGGAGGAGGCAGTCCGAGACCAGGCGCAGCATGATTTCGCTGGTGCCTTCGAAGATCTTGGTGAGGCGGGCGTCGCGCCAGTACCGCTCGATCGGGAAGTCGGTGGTGTAGCCGGCTCCGCCGTGGATCTGCAGCGCTTCGCTAGTGACCCGCTCGGCCATCTCGGCCGCCAGGTACTTGACCATTGCGCCCTCCATGTCGGGCGAGGTGCTGTTGTCGTAGCCACCCATATCGGTGTTGGCGGCGACCTGGTACATCAGCGCCCGGCACGACTCGATCTCGGCGGCCATCTTGGCGATCTTGAATCGGGTGACCTGGAAATCTCCGATGGGCCGGCCGAACTGTTCGCGCTCCTGCACGTAGGCGATCGAGTCCTCCAGCGCACCCCGCGCCAATCCGATCGATCGGGCGGCGGTGTGAATTCGGGGCACGGTCATGCCCCGTGCGGCGGCCACGAACCCAGCCTTGTCGTCGCGCGTGCCGCCGGAGCCGGACTGTTCTCGCTCGTAGCCGATCAATCCATCGTCGGGCACGAAGCAGTCGTTGAACGACAGGTCGTAGGTGTGCCAGCCGTGGTAGCCGATCTTGCGGATGGGGTTGCCGGTTACGCCGTCGGGGAACTCGCCGGGTTCCTTGTGCAGAATGAACCGCCGGATCCCCGAATGTCGTTTCTCGGGGTTATAGGGGGTGATGCGGGCTACCACCAGGATGCAGTCGGCCTGGTCGGCAAAGGTGCACCACATCTTCTGTCCGTTGAGCAACCAACCGTCGTCGACCTTGTCGGCCCGGGTGCGAATCGATGCGATATCGGAGCCCGCGTCGGGTTCGGACATCGCGAAGCTGCCGAGCCACTCGCCACGGGCAGCGAGGGGGTAGTACTTGGCCTTCTGCGACGGGTCGAGGCCCGCAGCCATGCCAGATCGGGCGATGATCGAGGCCACCGACATCCACGCCCGCGACAACTCCTCGGTGATGAGGGCGTACTCGAACACCCCGAGCCCGAGTCCTTCGTACTTTTCGGGAATCATGATGCCGAAGAACCCGAGTTCGCCCATCTCTTTGCGGAGCTCATCGGGAATCATGCCGTGCTCGGGGTCGAGCTCGTTGGCGACCGGCAGCACTTTGTTCATTGCAAAATCGCGAGCCATCTCCTGGATGGCCACCCGATCATCGGTGCGGTACGCAGCAGGAATCGGCGGCGTGGGATCGACTATTTCTCTAGGCATGTTGTGCCTGCCGTTCCCCGGCCACGGAGGCCGCCGGTCTCGGGCTTCGAGCTGGCGCTCTACGCCCTACAGCTTTCTGGGACCGCTGCATGGTTGTTCCTCCCGTTGACTTCACTTCTGTTCTCTGCGCTTTGCGACGAGGTTGGTTCGGCGGTAGTCGACCACCAGATCGCCGCTCTGGTTGTGGGCTTCGGTATGCCAGGTGACGATGCCGACGTTTGGCCGGCTGTCGGACTCTCGGGTTTCCACCACCGTCGAGGCTGCCGTGATGGTGTCACCGGGATACACCGGTCGATGAAAGGTGACATCTTCCATTCCGAGAAAGGGTCCGCCGGTTTCGCTGAGGTCCTCGACCGACAGGCCCACCACGGTGCAGAGCACCAGCATCGGGTTCACCACCACGTCGTCGTGGCCGTGTTCACGCGCGTACTCGGCGTTGAGATGCATGGGGTTCCAGTTGCAGGTGGCCGTGGAGAAGATGGCGTTGTCGCCGTCGGTGATGGTGCGGCCCCAGTGGTGCGGGTGGGCATCGCCCACCACGAAATCCTGGAAGCGGTTGCCCTTCTTCGCCAGCGGAAACGAGTCCCAATCGATGTCGTCTGCCATGGGGGCAACCTATGGCAAAACTTGTCAGCTAACAAACAAACGCCAAGGAGTCGGGTGGCGACGGGAACGCAGGGGGCATGCGATACGTTTCATGTGCGTATGACTGCGGCTGCACCACAACACGACACTGCGTTGCACCGCCGCATCACGGCGCTCTTTCTCGAGCATGTCGATGCCGTTTTCAACGTCTCGTATCGGGTGGTCTGGAACAAAGACGACGTGGAGGATGTGGTGCAGGCCACGTTTCTCAAAGCCTTCACCCGACTCGATCAACTCGAACGACCCGACCGGGTCAGGCCGTGGCTACTGCAAATTGCTTATCGCGAATCCATCGCAGTCATTCGGCGTCGACGCGAACTGCCGACGGATCCCCAGAGCGTGCCCGAGGAAGCTTCGGTGCTGCCGCAACCCGACGATGTGGTTGTTGGGCTCGCGGTGGCGGATGCGATTTCGCAGGCGCTCGAACGTCTTGACCCCGATGAGCGAATGGCCGTAGTGCTTCGTGATGTCGAAGAGCTTCCCATGCGCGAAGTGGCCGAGGTACTCGACGTTGGCCTGTCCGCCGCAAAGATGCGCGTACACCGGGGTCGCCAGGCGCTGCGCGTGGCGCTACTGAGCATGGAGATCACCCCATGAATTGCGAAGACCTCGCTGCCAAACTGACCGAGTTCATGGAAGGTGAACTTTCGGCCGAAGATGAGGGAGCGGCGCTCGAGCACGTGGCATCGTGCACCAGTTGTGAGACCGTGCTTTCCCAAACGCGCGATGTGGTCGAACTGGCCAAGGACCACGGGCGCGCCGTCCTGAACGACGACGATCGCGATCGCTTACTGTCGGCAGTACTCCGGGACCTACCCACGCCCGACACGATCTGATCGCGCTTCACCACAACAGTGGTGGTTCACCGCGAAAATTTCGGGGCTGGACCGTACAAAGTGGTTGATATGGTCTTATGTACGGATGACTCGACTCTCGGGTCGAGAAGGGCCCCCGACCATGCCGGTTCAGCACGTTGACCGTTCGAGCCCCATGCCACTGTGGGCTCAGGTCGAGACCGATCTGCGGGCGCGGATTGAGGCCGGCGAGTTCAACGAGTCGTTTCCGACCGACATGGAACTCACCGACTCCTACGGCGTGAGCCGTCACACGGTACGCGAGGCGGTTCGTCACCTGAACAAGACCGGGCTGCTCAAGCGCGAGCGTGGCCGCGGCACCGTGGTCAACAAAGCTGAGTTCGAACAATCGCTCGGGACCCTCTACAGCCTGTTCCAATCGGTGGAGAGCGCGGGTGTCGAACAAAACAGCGAGGTTTTGCAGTGCGAGGTGGTGACCGACACCGTTGCGGCGTCGCATCTCGGCCTCGACGAAGCCACAGAGCTGGTGTTTCTCGAACGGATTCGGTTTGCCGGCGCAGCTCCGCTGGCCGTGGACCGCGCCTGGTTGGCCAAAGAAATCGCCGAGCCGTTGTTGAGCGTCGACTGGTCGCACACTGCGCTCTACGCAGAGCTCGCCAACGTGGGAGCTCCAGTTCCAAACGAAGGCTGGGAGCGGTTGACCCCCATCGTCCCCGCCAACGCCGATCGGACCCGCCTAGGTCTACGAAAGTCGGACGCGGCGTTCTTCCTGGAGCGGCTGGGGCGTCGAGATGGCGTGCCGATCGAGTGGCGTACCACCGTCATTCGCGGTGACCGATACCGGTTCGTCAGCGATTGGTCTCTCGGTGGCCGAAGTGAGCTGCGACCATCAGCTGACTGACCCGCAGCCCGAGTACTGGAGAATTGACGTATTCTCCGAATGTACGTACAATTGCTCCATGAAGTTCACGCAGTACTACCTGGATTGTCTGTCGCAGGCCTCCTATCTGATCGGCGACGAAGTCAGCGGTCGAGCGGTTGTCGTCGACCCGCGGCGCGATACGGGCGAATACCTCGCCGACGCGGAAGCGGCCGGGTTGACGATCGAGCTGGTCATCGAAACGCATTTTCACGCTGACTTTCTGTCGGGCCATCTCGAACTCGCGGGCGCAACCGGCGCTGAGATCGCCTATTCCTCCGTCGCCGAGACCCAGTTCCCCTCCCGAGGTCTCGGCGACGGCGAGCGATTCTCGTTGGGCAACGTAACGTTGGAGTTCCTGCACACGCCTGGGCACACGCCCGAATCGCTCAGCATCGTTGTGTATAAACATCCCGATGACGAAGTGCCCTACGGCGTCCTTACCGGCGACACGATGTTCATCGGCGATGTTGGTCGTCCCGACCTGCTCTCATCGGTTGGTGTCACCCAGGAGCAGCTGGCCGAAAGTCTCTACGACAGCTTGCACAACAAACTGCTGCCGCTGCCCGATGCAACCCGCGTGTTCCCGGCCCATGGTGCCGGTTCGGCCTGTGGCAAAAACCTGTCCACCGAGACGTCGTCCACCATTGGCGAACAACGGTTGAACAACTACGCCCTTTTGGCACCCGACAAGGAAACGTTCGTCACGCTGGTGACCGAAGGGCAGTCGCCCGCGCCCGCCTACTTTGCGTACGACGCCATGCTCAACCGCGAGCAGCGCGGATTGCTCGATGAGCAGTCGGTGCCGACCCCGCTCGGCCTGTCGGAGTTCGACGCTCACGTCGCTGCCGGCGCCATGATCATCGACGGTCGAACGCCTGAAGAGTTTGCTGAGGGTCACATTGGCGAGTCCATCAACGTCGGGCTCAATGGCCGCTACGCCGAGTTTGCCGGGTCGGTCGTGCCGACCGATGTCGATATCGTGCTGGTCGTGAACGAGGGCTCAGAACTCGAAGCCAAGAACCGCCTGGCTCGCATCGGCTTCGATCGGGTACTCGGGTCGCTCGCTCAGCCGCTCGACGTCATGGCGGCGCACCCGCAGCGAGTGCAGCATGGGCCCAGAATCACCGCTGAGCAGTTCGAGGCAGACAAGGCCAGCATCGACGGCCTGCAATTGCTCGACATCCGCAACCCTGGTGAAGTCGCTGACGGAACCATTGACGGTTCGCTGACCATCCCGGTAGGGCAGCTCCCGAATCGACTCGACGAGCTCGACCCCGACCGGCCCACGGTCGTGTATTGCGCCGGCGGCTACCGCTCTTCGGTAGGAGCCAGCGTGCTCCGCAATGCCGGATTCACCAACGTCACCGACATGATCGGCGGCTACGGAGCCTGGTCGAAACTCCCAACCCAACAGATCTGATCGCGCCTAACCACACAATTGGTGGTTAGCCGCGAAAATTTCGGGGTTAGAGGTGCTTTGGGCGGTTTAGGAAGCGTTTGGCTTCGGGGCTGAAGAACCAGCCGCCGCCCGCTTTGGTGCCGCCGTCTACCGGGATGTTGTGTCCGGTGACGAACGCCGACAGATCCGACGCGAGGAACAGCGCTACCCGGGCCTGGTCTTCGGGCCAGCCGAGTCGGCCCACGGGCGCCCACGATTCCCACAGGTGGGCATGGTCCTCGTAGCCACTGATGTAGTCGACCTGGCGGGTCTGGGTGAGGTCGACCCCGATGCCGTTTGCTCGGATTCCTTCCCGGCCGTAACCCGCGGCCAGTGACGTGGTGAAGTGCGCGACGGCCGCCTTCATCGAGGCGTACACCGGCTCGCCGGGGAACCCTCGCATGCCCTCAACCGAATGCACGTTGACGATCGAGCCGCCACTGCTGGCGATCATCGACGGAAGAAACGCCCGGGTCACCGCATACACATGCCACAGGTTGATGCGGTACATCTCCTCCCATGAGCTGGCGTCGGAGTCGTGGAACCGAACGAGCGGCCGATAGTCACCGACGTTGTTCACCAGCACATCGATGCTGCCGTGCCGATCGAGCACCTCAGAGGTGAACGCAGCCACGCCGTCCTCGGTGCGGACATCCACCTCATGGGCGGTGGCCGTTCCTCCGGCGGCCTCGACCGCATCGACGGTGGCGGCCGCCCGATCGGGATCGATTTCGGCCAACTCCACCACCGCGCCGTGCGCGGCGAACAGTTCGACCACGGCACCTCCGACTCCCTCGGCACCGCCGCCGGTAACGACGGCGACTTTGCCAGCGAGGAGTTGGTTCCAGTCGTCAATTGCCGGGATGTCTGATGGATCGTTACTCATTGGTGCACTGTTGCCCTCAGCTGGTGATGGATCCGCCGGCGAGCGGAATGGTCTGCGCGGTCATCCACGATGCTTCATCTGAAGCCAGGTAGGCGCATAGCGCACCGAGATCGTCCGGTGTGCCGAGGCGGCCGGTGGGAATGGTCCTGGCGAGGCCGGCGGTGACATCGGTGCCACCCGTGTTCGACATGAGGCCCAGGGCAATTGCGTTCACGGTGACGCCGGTTCGGGCAACCTCGAGCGCTATCGAACGCAGGAGTCCGGCCGCTCCGCCTTTGCCAGCCGAGTAGGCGGCGACGCCGATGCCGACTCCCTGGGTGCCGGCGCCCGAAACGACCCCGATGACGCGGCCCCAGCCACGCTCGATCATGCCCGGGAGCACCGTGTGCGTGCAGTTCATGACGCCGCCGAGGTTCACGGCAAGCGGCGCGTCCCAGTCGGCCGGCACGGTGTCGACAAAGGGGCTCACGCTCATCTTCTGGTTGCCGGCATTCCCGGCGTTGTTCACCAGGATGTCGATGCTGCGTTCGGCCAGGGCTGCTTGCACGGCGTCGAGTTGGGTGACGTCGAACGCCAGCGCCTCAGCGTTCCCGCCGTCGGATCGGATCGCGTCGGCTGCCGCCTCGGCCTTGTCGGCGTCGATGTCGTTTACCAACACGTGCGCGCCCTGCGTGGCGAGGAAGCGGGTGACGCCGGAACCCATGCCCTGACCGGCGCCGGTTACCAGCGCGGTGCGGGCAGAAAGATCGAAGAGTGTCACAGGTCAGAAGCCTTGGATTGTGTGGTGGTGGGTCATGGCCGAACCGGCCGGGCCAAGAAGCATGTGGGCTCGAAGGTTGCGCTTGTGAAAGAGCCGCACGAGTTCTTCGTCGTGGCGCCCAGCATCGTCCATCACGAAGCGTTCGAGCTTGGCTTCGCCTTCCTGCCAGGTCTCGGGCCGCGAGCCGAGCAGTGCTTCGAGATCGTCGAGGTCGGCGCCGGCCACCGCATCGCCGATTTCGTCGCGCCGTTGCAGGTGGCGGGCCAGCCGGAACAGGGTGCGCAACTCATGTTGGGCAAAGCGGTCGCTGGTGGTGATGTTGCGCAGCGCTCGAACCATGTGCAGGTGGCCGACGTCGGCGGTCGATGGGCGCGGTTCGGGCAGGTCGACCGTCGGCAGGTCGATACCCAGTTCGTCGGCCAGCGCTTCGGTGGCAAAGAGGTTGGTCTCGCCACACCACTGCAGGTTGGTCATGAGGTCCGATGCCTCAGCCGGGCTCTTCAGCGACGCGCTGAACGCCAGCTGGTTCGACAGCGTGAACGCCAGGTGATGCCAGCGGATTGCGTCGAGGTCGACCGGCGCCCCTGACAGTTCCCCATACCGGTCATACAGCTCGGCCATGTCGCCGTAGCCGACGATGGTGTCGCGCATTCTCCATGCAGCCAGGTCCATCATCGGGTCGCCGATGTGGCCGAGCTCGAGGTCGAGGACCGCCACGATCTTGCCGTCGGCGTGGTGGAACTGTCCGGAGTCCCAGACAATCGGCGCCTCGCGGCCTTTGGTGTCGACCGGGTTGCGTTTCAGCCATCCGAGGAAGAACTCGAGCAACGGGTCGTGATGGTCTTTCAGCGATCGGTAGTGCTCTTCGTAGCGAGCCAAACCAATGGTGCCTGATTCCTCCGGAGTCGACGCTCGAGAGATACCGGCGTCGACAAATGGTTCGAGCGGCAGAGCGTGCAGGCGGGCCAGGATCGCGAGGTAATCGTCGACCGCGGCCTCGCGGTTTTCGTCGGAGGTGTCGGGGAAGTGCTCTTGTCCGGCTACCCGGTCCATCACATAGGCCGGAAGCCCATCGATCCAGCCGTGCACCGAGGCCACCGGGATGCCGTGGTCGTCGAGAATCCGCTGAAAGGTCATCTCGTGCTCGAGGGGATAGATCAGCGGCATGTCGGTGCGGTCGCCCCGGACAACCAGCTCGTGCACCTCGTCGCCGCGCTTCACCGTGGCAAACCACACCGGACGCCAGCGGGTTTGGCGGTCGAGCTGCACCACGGTGCCACCGAACTCCTGCTCGAACCAGGCGGTGATGACTTCGTCGGCTCCGGCCAACGACTCTGCCGACATCATTGGTCCGAGCCTGCGTGGTGGAGTGTTGTTGGCATGGGCGAGACCATACCCAGTGTGGTTGTGTGGCTCAATGAGACGGGGGTTTGTGTCGCCCAAATTCAGCCAGCGAACCGGTTACCGCCAGGGTTGCGGAACAAACTTCGGGGTGGCGGCTGCGTACGTGGCGTAGTCGGCGTAGTGCTCGGCGAGGCGCTGTTCCTCCCAAGCCGCTTTGCGGTCGAAGAACACCACGGTAAGCACCGCGATGGCCAGATGGATCCAGCTGCCGGATCGAAGGGTTATGCCAACAACGACCGCCAGGACACCGGTGTAGATCGGGTGGCGAACATACCGGTAGAACCCGCTGGTGTTGAGCGCACCCTCGTTTCGTGGCACCGGCGTCGGAGTGAGCGCCCGCCCCAGTCCGAGCGCGGCCGCTGCGATCAGGATGAGCCCGCCGAAGAACCACACGGCGGCCACGGCTTCGACGATGCTGGGTGTTGGCCAGTGGTCGTTGCCGGGCAGCACGATGAGCGCCAGGAGCAGGACACCCTGGCCCACGACCCACAACCATCCGGTCAGGCGTTCGTTCATGAGTGATAGCTCCTGCGGGTCGTGGTCGGCGGTTCTTGCCCGGGGACGCCGATGGGCGTCAAAGGGTATGACGCGCAACGAGCCCGTGTGGTCACAACACCGTTGCTCTAGATCGCTCGGTTCCTACCAACGAAGTAGAAGGGCAGCGCCACCAGAAAGAACGCGCCGATGATGTTGCCGATGGCAGCGGGGAGCACAGCCCACAGGAGTCCGTGGCCCCACCCGGGCCCGATGTCGAGTGGCTGGATCAGCGAGAGGAAGGCCATGTTTGCTGGGCTGTGAAGGAACCCGCCCGCAACGAATGCCATGACCGTGATGAGCACCGGAATGTACTTGCCGATCACCGTGCGGCCCATGACCGCCAGGAACGCGGCCATTCCCACAAGCCAGTTGGCGACGATACCCGACACGATGGCTTTGAAGAACCCCTCGACACCACCAACTTCGCCGAAGCGTGTCTTGGTATCGACGATTTCGACCAGCAGCTCCTCGTATTCGGCGCCGTAGCTCGACACGTAGTTGATGATTTGTCCAAGGACGAAGGCGCCGATGAGGTTGCCGATGGCTGCCAAGACCCACAGCCGGAGGATGGCCGCTCGAAACGGCGAACCAGCGGGGTGGTCTTTGTCCCGGTTGAGCAGCGTGGCGGGGAGTTCGACGTTGACCTCGGTGAACAGCAGTGCGCCGCTGAGCACCACCAGGAAAAACCCGACCGAAAACCCGAAACCCTCGAGGAGGCGTTTGACTCCCTCATTCTCCGTGCCGGTGGCTATGAGCGTGCTGAACAGCGCGCCGATGCTGATGAACCCGCCGGCCATGATGCTCAGGATGAGCACCTGCGGGGTCTTGAGCGAGCACGCCCGATGCGAGCCGGCCTCCGCCATCTCGAACAAGACATGCTCAGGAGCGATGTATTGCGCCTCGGGGAACAGAGATTCCGGTTCTTGCGCCTGCGTCACTCTGTCACAAGTCCTCTGCGGTCTAGTCGAGCGGTCGGTACGTGGGCCTCCACCAAGCCCTATCCAAACGAGCCTCGAATTCCGCATCATCGACGTCGTCGCCGACGCCATCATCGCGCGCCGCTTGGGCAACCGCCAAGGCAATGCGCCGACTCACCGTCTGAACCTGGTCGAGCGGCGGAAGGATGCCGTCGGCCGCAGTGCCGGCCTTGCAGGGGCTGTTGTCGGCAACCGCGAGGGCAGCCACTCGCAACATGTTGTCGCTGACCGTCGATGCGTTGCAGACAATCGCGCCCTGGCCGAGGCCCGGGAAGACATAGATGTTGTTGGATTGCGAGATGGTGTGGGGCACGCCGTCGACCATCACCGGGTCAAACGGGCTGCCGGTGGCGATGAGGGCCTTGCCGTTGGTCCACGCCATGAGATCCTCGGGGGTGGCCTCGGCATGGCTGGTGGGGTTCGACAAGGGCATAACGACGGGTCGCTCGGTCGACTGCGCCATGGTCTCGATCATCGACTGGGTGAAGACCCCGCTCTGACCCGAGACGCCGATGAGCACGGTTGGTTTCGCCTCGCTCACGACGGTATCGAGGCTGGTGGGGCCGTCGCTTTCGGCCCAGCCGGCCACGTTGTCCCAGGACTGGGCGAATCGTGTTTGGTAGTCGGCCAGATCGTCTCGACGGCTATGGAGAAGTCCTTCGGAGTCGGTGAGGAATATCTGGTTTTCTGGGTGCTCGACGCCGTTGGCCCCCATTGCGTCGGCCAGCATGCCGGCGATACCTGTGCCGGCCGACCCGGCCCCTGCGATGCAAACCCGCTGATCGGCCAACCGCGAACCCGTCAGGTCGACCGCGGCGTGCACCGCGGCCAGCGCAACTGCGGCCGTGCCTTGAATATCGTCGTTGAAACTCAGTGCCCGGTCTCGATACCGCTCGAGCAGCGTTGTCGCGTGATGGCTTGCGAAGTCCTCCCATTGCAGGAGCACGTTCGGGAAGCGTTTGGTCAAAGTGTCGACAAACTGTTCGATGAAGTCGTCGTATTCCTTGCCGACGATTCGTTCGTTGCGCCAACCCAGGTAGAGCGGGTCGTCGAGCAGCTCCTGGTTGTTGGTTCCGACATCGAGAACGATGGGCAGGGTCCGTTCGGGGGCGACACCGCCGGCTGCGGTGTACAGCGAAAGCTTGCCAATCGGGATACCCATGCCGCCGATTCCCTGGTCGCCAAGCCCCAGGATGCGTTCGCCGTCGGTAACGACGATGACGTCGACGTCGTCTTCCCACGATTCGAATTGCTCGGTCATGCGGTCGCGGTTCGGGTAGCTGACAAACATTCCGAGTGGTCGCCGGTAGATGTTGCTGAACTCCTGGCTCGCAAGACCCACGGTGGGGGTGTAGAGGATGGGGAGCATCTCGGTGAGGTTCTCGTCGACGAAGGAGTAGAACAACGTCTGGTTGGTGTCCTGCACCGCACGCAGAAAGATGTGACGCTCGAGGTCGTCGTGGAGGCGGGAGAATTTGAGTCGAAGTCGGGCTCGCTGATCTTCGAGGGACTCAACCGGGTGGGGGAGGAGCCCCTCGAGGTCATAGGCCCGGCGTTCGGCGTCACTGAACGCTGTTCCCTTGTTGAGCGCTGGATCGTTGAGGAGTTCTCGACCTTTCAGCATTTTCCTGTTGGTCGGAGTCGAATCAGTTCCGGTCATGAACCGAGTCTTTCATAGCGAATGCGGTGGGCGACAGCCCGTGCGACCTGCCGCTTTTGTTGATGCCGATCACCAGCTGATCGACAGCCCGCCGCGGTCGTGCGAAGATCTTGCATGACCGATTCCTGGCACAAGATCCTCGACCACGACGAACTCGATGAGGGGCGGGTGACAACGGTCGCGGTGGGCCGCCGGAGTCTGGCTGTTTCGCACTGGGACGGCCAGTATGGCGCCCTCGACAATCGCTGTCCGCACCAGGGTGGTCCGCTCGGCGAAGGCTCGATTGAACCGGGTAAGGATGGCGAAGCGTTGCTCCGCTGCCCGTGGCATGGCTACGACTACTCGCCGCTCACCGGTCAGCCGCCGGGCGCGTTTTCCGACGCCCCGCCCTGCTTCGCCACCGAAGTCCGCGAGGACGGTGTGTATGTGCAGCTGCCGGCCGAGCCCCCGCGCGAGCGCACCGTCTCCGATGTCCTCGTCGAAACCATGACCGCCTGGGGTGTCAACGTGGTGTTCGGCATGGTCGGGCACAGCAACCTCGGGTTCGCCGACGCCATGCGGGTTGCCGAGGGCAACGGTGAGCTTCGGTATTACGGCATTCGCCACGAAGGCGCCGCCGCCTTCGCCGCGACGGCCTACGGAAAACTCACGGGCCGCCTCGCCGGGTGCTTCGGCATCGCCGGGCCGGGCTCCACCAACCTGCTCACCGGGCTCTACGACGCCCAGGTCGACCGGGCACCGGTACTGGCCATCTCGGGTCAGGTTCCATCCTCGGTTCGCGGCCGTGGCGCGTTTCAGGACATGGACCTCGAAGCGGCCTTCGCCGACGTGGCTTCCTTCAGCGAGTCGGTGCAGGCGGGTTCCGATCATGCAGAGCTCGTGACGCTGGCATGCAAGACGGCCATCCTCGAGCGCAACGTTTCCCACCTCGTACTGCCCGACGAAGTCCAGGACCTACCCTCCGATGCCCCGGCCGGAAGTCCTGAAGGCCGGACCGGTTCGCGGGCTATCGCCCCACCAGCTGAAGCTCTGACCACCGCCGTCGATGAACTTCGCAAGACCAAACGGCCACTCTTCATCGTTGGCAAGGGCGCCCGCGAAGAGATGGCCGATGTCATCGCCCTCGCCGAACACATCGGCGCCCCGGTGGCCACCACGTTCAAGGCAAAGGGTCAGATATCTGATCTTCACCCGCTCGCTTGCGGGGTTCTTGGCCGTAGCGGAACGCCCATCGCCAGCTGGATGATGAATGAGTCCGACCTGCTGGTGGTGTTTGGCGCCTCGTTCTCCAACCACACGGGCATCGCTCCGTATAAGCCAAAGATCCAGGTCGACGATGATCCGATGGCGCTGGGCCGGTTCCAGCCGGTCGAGTTCCCGGTTCAGGGCAACGTTGGGGTCACCGCAAAGGCCATGCTCGACGCCATCGGCGACGATCATCAGTGCAACGATCACACCGCCGAAGTGGCCGAGCGTTGGAGCATCTGGCGCGCCGAAAAAGCCAGCCGCGTTGACGATGGCCATGAGGGGGGTCTCAGTGCGGCATCGCTGATGGCATCACTCACTCGCAAGGCTCCGGCCGACGCGGTTATCTGCGTCGACGTCGGCAACAACACCTACAGCTTTGGCCGGTACTTCGAAGTCAACGCCCAGACGGTGTTGATGTCGGGCTACCTCGGTTCTATCGGCTTCGCCTTCCCGGCGGCCATGGGTGCATGGGCAGCGGTTGGCCACGAGCGTCCGATCCTGAGTCTCTCGGGCGACGGCGGGTTCGGCCAGTACGCCATGGAGCTGAGCACGGTCGCCAAGTACGACATGAACATCACCCATGTGCTGATGACCAACAACGAGCTGGGCAAGATCTCCAAAGAGCAGCGCACCGCTGAACTCGAGGTTTGGCACACCTCGCTCCACAACCCCGACTTCGCCGAAATGGCCAATCTGTTCGGGGTGAAGGGTATTCGGGTCACCGAGCTCAACCAGCTCGACGATGCGTTGGCCGAGGCCATCGCCCACCCCGGACCAGCGTTGGTCGAGGTACTTACCGATACGCAGCTGATCTAGCGTCAGCTGGTTTTGACCAACCTCACTGTTATCTCCACCTAGCTGGCGGCGCTGGTGCTGGCTTCTTCAAGCTTGGCTTCGGGCATCTCCGGTGTGTCGGTCATGCGACGGCGTGCAACGAAGCCGCCGATGATGATCACCGCGTTGATTGCCACGAAGGGCCAAGCGAGGAGGTCGGTGCGGCGGATGGTGCGTCCGAAGACTCCGACCTGGGCGCTGAACCAGTTGGATACGTCGGCCTGAATGTCGCCGACGCCACCGTTGATGGTGTCGAGGATGGGCCAGACGCCGTCGCCGAGAGGCCATTCGTTCAGGACCTGAAGCTCCCAGATGCCGTAGCCGATCGAGTACGGGCCAACGATGAGCAGCAGGATTGCCGAGACGAAGTTGATCTTGGGAAGGACGGACTGGAACTTGCTGACCAGGCCGCGCTTTCCGAAGGCGACAAACAGGGTGATCATGGTGGCGAGAAGACCCATGCCGAGTCCGTAGCTCACGAGTGCGCCGAGGCTTGAGGTGAACCCGCCGCTGCCGGGGCCGCCGGCGAAGTTGCTGGAGTTGACCGCGGTGATGAACAGGCCGAGCGTGCAGGTGAGTGAGGCGGTTGCGTAGGAC
>CAZGVQ010000024.1:0-14693 GCA_964529355.1 uncultured Acidimicrobiales bacterium | reverse complement strand
CATCGCTGGTCGGCCAGGGCGCTGCTGGCATCGCAGCTGGCGTGGCCGCGGGGCCGGACGACCTCGAGTGGGCGGCCGGTGTGCTCGGCTCGGTCGGCCTGGTTGAAGTGGTCGATGAAGCCGACATCGATGCGGTCACCGGTTTGTCCGGCTCGGGTCCGGCGTACGTGTTCTTGCTGGCTGAGGCGCTGATCGCTGCGGGTCAACAGGTGGGGCTGTCGGTCGACACCAGCACCGCTCTGGCCAAACAGACAATCCTCGGGGCCGGTCAGTTGCTGAGCGAATCCGAGGAGTCGGCAGCGACACTTCGCGAAAACGTCACGTCGCCCAACGGCACCACGGCGGCTGGCCTTGCCGTGTTTGAAGATCACGATTTTCGGGGCCTGGTGGCCAAGGTCGTCGACGCCGCCACGCGCCGATCGAGAGAATTGGGCAACTAACCCGAAATGGCGTGAAACGCCTCCAATGTGGGTTGTTGTGGGCTGATGTGGCTCCCGCGGCTGATGTGGTGTTTGTTGTCCAAGTGGCGCGTGCAATGTCGAGGGCCTATGGTGACCCTCGGAGTTGCAACAAGGGGTATTTCCATTGGCTCAATTCGAAGGACGGGCACGGTTTCTGACCGTCGCAGAAGTGGCACAGCTCATGCGGGTTTCCACCATGACGGTCTACCGGCTCATCAAGGCCGGTGATCTTGCGGCAGTGCGAGTCGGCAAGTCGTATCGCATCAAAGAAGACGACGTCGAGAAGTATCTCGATGCTCGCTACACCGAAGCGGGCTAACCAAACCAGCACGCGGTCTTTCGGGGCCGAGTGAGATTTTCTTTCTTACCTATGCCAGGCCTATGGCCTGGCATAGGTCTTTTTGTCGCCCGAAGCGGGCGGCACCATCGACCTACCGATACCGTCTGACCATGTCCCGATCCCAGCGGTTCGACACCATCTCCTTCCTGTCCGACTACGGCAGCGGTGATGAGTTTGTGGGCGTTGTGAAGTCGGTGATTCGGGCGATCAGCCCCGACACCTTCGTGATGGACATCACCCACGACATTGCCCCCCACGACGTCCGAGGCGGCGGGTTGGCGTTGGCTCGAAGCGCCCAATACCTCAACCCGGGCGTGGTGCTCGGTGTGGTCGACCCGGGCGCCGCGACCGAGCGCCGAAACGTGGCCATTGAGGTCGGCGATGGCGCATCGATCCTGGTCGGGCCCGACAACGGTCTCTTCGCGTCGGCGGTGGCGTTGGTCGGTGGTGCTACGGCAGCCGTTTCACTCACCAACCCCGACTACCACCTCGAAACCCACCACGGTCTGGCTCCGCTCGACGCCGGGCGCGACATCTATGCGCCGGTGGCCGCGCACCTTTGCTCCGGTGTGCCGCTCGACGAGTTTGGGCCGTCAGTCGACCCGGGGCTGCTGGTTCCCGGGGTGCTGCCGGTGAGCGAGTTCGAAGATGACACGTTGGTCGCTGAGGTGTTGTGGATCGACCGGTTCGGCAATGTGCAGCTCAACATCGGTGCCGACGACCTCATGGTCATGCCCGAACATCTTCGGATCGAGTTCGACGGCGGGGGGCGATCGCTCGCCCGGGTGACGGCATTTGATGCCATTGGCCCCGGTGCGGTCGGCATGCTCGTCGATAGCTACGGGCTCATGGCCCTGGCGGTGCAGCGAGGTTCGGCATCGGCCGAACTGGGACTGCACGAGGGTGACGCGATCAGGCTTGTTCCAGCCGACGGTGGGGGAGAGGGCAGCGACCGGGGCGCCGTGACGTCGGTGTCGCTCTCCAGTAAGCCCGCGCCCCAAGACACCCCGACCCAACCGTAGGATTACCGATACCGTGCGCAAGCGAACTGTTCTCGTGATGGCAATCCTGCTGCTCGCCATTGTGGGCGCAGCGGTGCTCCAGTTTCTGTTTCTGGCCGGCGGTTAGCGCCACCGACCGTTCGTTCACGATGGTTCGTGCTGTTTGGCGAACGCGTCGACGAGTACGGCGATTCGCGCTTCTGACGCTGGTGGTGCAACCAACTCGCCGCCCGGAGAGCTGGTAGGCCTCGTGTTGATCGGGAGGTCCTCAAGCGCCAGGTCGGACTGACCTGCGACCGACGTCGTGGGCGTCGACAGCGTTCGATCGGCCAGCTTCATGAACCGGTGGGTGGTGAACATCAGGTCGCCTTCCCAGACCACACCAACTCCGACGTGGGTGAATTCGGGATCGATGATGTTCTGGTAGTGCGTTGGACTGGCGATAAACGCGTCCATCAGTGCGTCAACCTCGGGTCCGACCCCGACATTCTCGCCCAGCTTGAGCCAGTCCGATGTCATGTTTTCCGAGATGGGGTTGGCGTGAAAGATCTCGCCTTCCTCGGCCATCTCGGCCGCCCATACCCGCGACAGCGAGGTGAGTTCGGTGTTGATGGTGAGTTCTGGGAGGCCGAGCTCTGTGCGGGTCTCGTTGAGTGCCCGAAAGAACGCCTCTTCCTCGGCGGCCTGCGCTCCAGCGGGGTTCGCGCTGCTGGCCAGGGCCAAAAATGACGCGACGACAGCCAGCACCACAACGACGGCAAGCGTCGCTAGTGATCCCGCGCGAACGCGCGATGAAGGTCTGACGGATACGTCACTCACAGTGAGAGTAACTTCGACGTATAGTGACTAGGTCTTTAGTGCGTTCCTCACCTACGATCGCCCTGTGAACATTGCCGCAGTGATTGAATCTCATCCGGCTGACAAACCCGCTGTCATCGATGCATTGGACCAGATGACCTATGGCGATCTGCGCAACGCGTCAGCGTCGTTTCGCGGCGGTCTTCTGGAAGCTGGGATGACCAGGGGTGATCGGGTCGCAATCATCTGCGGAAACACCTTTCAGTTCGTCGTGGGGTATCTCGCGGTAGTTGGCGCGGGCATGGTTGCAGTGCCGCTCAATCCGCTGAGTCCCGCCCCCGAACTCGAGCGAGAACTTCGCGCGATCGGCGCCCGTGGCGCCATTGTTGGACCCATGGGTTCGGCGGCGGTTCTTGCCTCCCACGCGAGCGACCTTCCCGACCTCGATCTTCTCGTGGGGTGTCCAGGAGTCGACCTTGGCCAACGCGGCACCCACACCTTTGAGACCATGCTCGAGGGCCCGCCGGCCCCCGTGGTCGATGTCGATGACGACACCGTCGCCGTGCTCATGTTCACCAGCGGGACCGCCGGGCTTCCGAAGGCCGCAATGCTCACTCACGCCAACCTTGAGGTCAACCATCGCCAGGCGATTGCCCACGCTCCTGAGGGCTTTCTCCCCGACGACATCGCCTACGGCGTGCTACCGCTGTTTCACATCTTTGGGCTCAACTCGGTTTTGGGACTCTCGCTCAAGGTCGGTGCCACGGTGTTGCTGGCCCAGCGCTTTGACCCGGAGTCTCTGGCCGACGCTGTTGAACATCAGGGTGTCACCATCGTGGTGGGCCCACCCACAATGTGGTTGGCACTGGCGACGCTTCCCGACAGTCACCTTGGCGCATTTGCGAAGGTGCGGATGGCGATGTCCGGGGCGGCGAAACTACCCGACCATGTGGCCGAGCTGGTCGCCAACCGACTCAAGCTCCATCTTGACGAAGGGTACGGACTCACCGAGGCGGCTCCCGGACTCCTCAGCTCCCTCGGCACCGACGCACCGCGCGGCTCGGTCGGTCGACCGCTTCCCGGCGTGGAGATGCGGGTCGTCGACGCCGAAGGCGACGACGTGCTCATCGGCGATGCGGGCGAGATCATCGCTCGCGGCCCAAACATCTTCCCTGGCTACTGGAACGACGCCGAAGCAACCCGCCGGGCGCTCGACGAGGACGGTTGGCTGCACACCGGCGATATCGCGGTGGTCGACGACAACGGCAACATCTCGATTATCGACCGGGCCAAAGACCTCATCATCGTGTCGGGGTTCAACGTGTTTCCCGCCGAGGTCGAGACCGTGCTGCTCACCCACCCGTTGGTTGCCGGTGCCGCCGTCACCGGTGTGTCGCACCCCCACACCGACGAGGCGGTCAAGGCCTTCGTGGTGCTCGTCGACGACTCGGACGGAGCCGTCGCTGGTCCCGGTTTTGAGGAAGAAGAGCTCATTGCCTTCTGCCGAACGCAGCTTGCGGCCTACAAGTGTCCGGTGAAGGTCGACGTCGTCGAGGCCCTGCCAACTGGTTTGGGTGGCAAAATCCGGCGCCGCGAACTCGGCTGAGTTTGTGAATTAGAGAACAAGCAATACCGTGATGGGATGCCCCCGTCCGGAGACAGCTCAGGCAACACCGTTCCTGATGCCACTGTCGAGCGTTTACCGCTTTACCACCAGGCCCTGGTTGAACTCGGTCGGGCAGGCGAAACCACCGTGTCCAGCGTCCGTTTGGCCGAGATGGCGGGCGTCAATGCGGCCAAGGTGCGGAAAGACCTGTCGTTCCTCGGGTCCTACGGCACCCGCGGGGTCGGTTATGACGTCGATTTTCTCACCGCACAGGTAAGTCGCACCCTCGGTCTCACCGGCGACTCCTCGGTGGTCATCGTGGGCTTCGGTAACCTCGGGCAAGCGCTCGCGAAGTACGCCGGGTTCGCCGACCGCGGATTCCCGGTGGTGGCCATCGTCGACGCCGATCCGGGCAAAGTTGGCACGGCGGTCAATGAGGTCGCCGGGGTCACCGTTCGCCATGTCGATGAGTTGGCCAAGATCGTCCGCGCCGAGAACATCGCGGTCGGTGTCATCGCCACGCCAGCCGACAACGCTCAGGCGGCTGCCGACGCGCTGGTCGGCGCCGGCGTGCAGTCCATTTTGAGCTTTGCACCGGTGGTTCTCGACATTCCTGAGGCCATCCCGTGGCGCAAGGTAGACCTGGCAACCGAGCTACAAATTCTGAGCTTCTACCAGGCTCGAAGCGGCACGCTTCAGCATCCGGCTTGATGCAAAAAGAACGAGCGAATCATCCCTCGATAGGTGACGCTGGTTACAGCGATTCGGATTGGCACAATCCTCTGTCGGCAACGACACTTAGGGCACCCCAGTGGGGTACCGTTTTCTTGGGTTTCACGAGCAGGAAGGGTTGAGATGTCGGTTGTTGTCATCGGGGTAAACAATCGCAGCATGCCCATCGACACCTTCGAGAAGCTCACCATTGCCGAGGCCGACCTGGGCAAGGCCCTTCACGACCTCCACTCCCGCCCGCACATCCTCGAGGCAGTGCTGCTCAGCACCTGCAATCGCACCGAGGTTTATGTCTACGCCGAGCGGTTTCATGGAGCGTACGGCGACGTGCGCGACTTCCTTGCCGACATCTCGCACCTGCCCCCCGAGGCGTTTAGCGACCACCTTTACACCCACTACGAGCCCGACAACCTCTACAGCTTTTACGAGGCCGATGCGGCCCGACATCTCTTCGAGGTTGCCAGCGGCGTCGACTCTGCGGTGCTGGGCGAAACCGAGATCCTCCGCCAGGTAAAGCAAGCGTGGGAGTTCGCTCGTACCGAATCCTGCACCGGCACCGCGCTGAACAACCTGTTCCGCCAGTCCTTCGAGGTGGGCAAGCGAGTCCGCACCGAAACCGGTATTGCCCGACACATCACGTCGATCTCGCAGGCCGCCGTCGCTTTGGCCGCCGAAGAACTCGGAGCCCTCGACGGGAAGCGCATGCTCATCGTGGGCGCCGGCGACATGGGTGAAGGTTCGGCGGTCGCCGCCGCAGCGGCTGGCGTCTCCGACGTCGTCATCGCCAACCGCACGTGGGAGAACGCCGTCGAAGTCGCCGATCGCATCGGTGCCACCGCACTCACCCTCGACGATCTCGGCTCGACGATGGTCGATGTCGATGTCGTGGTCACCGGCACGGGCGCAACCTCGCTCCTGGTCGAGCAGGCCGATCTCGAAACCGTCATGGTCGAGCGCGACGGACGAAGCTTGCTCATCATCGATATCGCCATGCCTCGCGACGTCGACCCGTCAGCCGGCGACATCGACGGTCTTACGTTGCTCGACATGGATGCCCTGCAGGCCTTTGCCGACACCGGTCGGCGCGAACGGCGAGGGGAGTTGGCAAGCGTCAACACCATCGTCGAGGCAGAGCTCAGCAAGTACGTGGGTCGCAGCACGGTCCGCGAAGTCGAGCCATTGGTCGCTGCGCTCTGGGCCCAGGCCGAAGATGCCCGCCAAGGCGAGTTCGACCGTTTCGCCCGCAGGCTCGAGCGTCTCGATGCCGAACAGCTCGATTTGGTAGAGGCGCTCACCAAGGGCTTGCTCGGCAAGCTGCTTCGCACTCCGACCATCCGGGTCAAGGATGCCGCGGGGACCGCCAAGGGCGATCGACTCGCCGACGCGCTCCGCGAACTCTACGACCTTGCTTCCGATCAAAATACGGCTACTGATCCAAATACGGCTTCTGATCCAAGTACGGCCTCTGAAGCGGCCGACCCCGGCAGCGTTCGCCCAGACTCGCCCAACGCATAGCCCCATGGCTCTCCGCATCGCCACGCGCGGCAGTGCCCTGGCCCGTTGGCAGGCCGAGCACGTCCGCGATCTGCTGTTGGCCAACGTCGCCGGTGACGATCTTGATGTTGAGCTGGTCATCGTCTCGACACAAGGCGACCGCGACAAGTCCACCCCGCTCGGGATTCTGGGCGGCAAGGGCGTGTTCGTCAAAGAGGTTCAGGCGGCGGTGCTCGACGGTCGGGCCGACATCGCGGTGCACTCCGGGAAAGACCTGCCAGGACTCACCCCAGCCGAACTCGTAATCGGATCCGTGCCGCCACGAGCTGATCCCCGCGATGCACTTATCGGATCGGCGCTCAGCGACCTCCCCGAGGGCGGCGTCGTGGCCACCGGGTCGATCCGACGCAAAGCGCAGCTGGCCGCGCAGCGGCCCGATCTCCGGTTTGCCGAGCTTCGAGGAAACATCGACACCCGTTTGGCAAAGGCGGCCGACTTCGACGCCATCGTCATGGCTGCAGCGGCGCTCGACCGGTTGTCCCTGACCCCTGAGCCGGTCGACCGACTGGCGGTCGATGTGATGGTCCCACAAGTCGCGCAGGGTGCCCTGGCAATCGAATGTCGCGAGGATGACTCCACCACCCGGCTGGCGTTGGCGGCAATCGAGGATGTGCAGGCCCGACGGGTCTTCGATACCGAGCGGGCATTTCTGTCCGAGCTCGGCGGCGATTGCGACCTTCCCGTTGGTGCGCATGCAGTGCTTGAGGGCGACACGATTCACCTGACAGCCATCGTCGCCAACAACGATGGCTCGACCGTGCTCCGCGAGACCCGATCCGACGAGCAGCCAGTGGCCCTCGGCCGATCGGTAGCTCGTTATCTGTTGGACGATGCTGGCGGTTCATCGCTCCTCGACCGCTCATGACCACCGCTCCACTCGAAGGAGCGCGTGTGGTGGTCACCCGAGCTCGGGCGCAGGCGTCATCGCTGGTTGCCCTGTTGGGGAAGCTGGGTGCCGAACCCATCGAGGTTGCGACCATCGAAGTCGCTGACCCGTCCGACGGCGGTGCGGCACTTTCCGAAGCCGTGGCCGATCTCGAGCGCTACGAGTGGGTGGTGCTCACCTCGACCAATGCAGTCGAGCGATACGTTGCGATGACCGGTGGGCAAACATCGGGGGTCCGACATGCTGTCGTCGGCTCGGCCACCCTCGCAGCGCTCGAAGCCACTGCACTTCGGGCCGATCTCATCCCGGACCGGTTCGTCTCCACCGCGCTCGTCGAAGCCTTCGAGACGTTCTCAGGGCCCGAGGAGGGCGGCCATCGTGGCAGGATCTTGTACCCGAGCGCTCTCGTCACCGCACCCACCATTGGCGACGGCTTGCGAGCCAAAGGCTGGACCGTCGACCAGGTTGAGGCCTACCAAACGTTGAGCGCGTCGGTTACCGATTCGCAGCGGGCGCAGGTGGCCGAAGCCGATGCTGTGCTGTTCACTTCGGGTTCGAGCGTCGACCGGTTCTGTGAATTGGTTGGGCGAGACCTTCTGCCCTCCCTGGTGATCTGCATTGGCCCTTCCACCGCGGAGACCGCCAAATCGCAGGGGATCGATGTCTCCGCAGTGGCTGATCCCCACACCATCGATGGATTGGTGGCAGCGTTACAGGAGTTATGGATCGACCGTTGAACCGCCCACCTGCGCTGCAGCTTGCAGTGCGGGGGCTTCATGGGTTGGCGTTTCTCGTCGCTGGCGTGCTCTCGTTTGCTGGTTGGGGCATCAGCGGAAGTCGCTCGAGGAACAGCTACGAACTGGTTCGCTCGGTTCGGTCCCTCGAACTGCTCGATGGTGCATGGGCGTCGCTGGCACCCGTCTGGTTTGCGCTTCCGCTCCTGTTGGCGGGCGGTCTGGTGGCAGCCGGGTATGGCTGGCGATGGGCGATGACCGCGATCGGCGTGTTTGTGGGGATTTTGCTCATCGTTGGCTGGTGGCAGGTAAAGGTCTCCCCGCTTCGTGTCGATACCGCTGCTGCGGCATCTGCGATTCTGGGTGCGTGCCTCATCGTGATTTCCACAGTCTCGATCTTCCTCCTTCGAGGGAGATCGAGAGGCTGAAAATCGAGGAGCGCCCGCCGCAAGTGAGTGCGAAAGGGATCTCTCGATGGAACACGACAACAACAACACCGGTGGCATTGAAGGCATTGAAGGCTTCGATGGCCAGCGCGACGAAGACGCGCAACCTCTGACCTGGGCGCAGCAGGAAGCACAATGGCGCGATGCAACGGCCGCGCCGATCGCGGCGACCCCACCGGCACCGACCCCCGTCGCACCGGTATCGATTACTCCCGAGCACACAGGTGGGCCCGACCCGATTGCAACATTCGCCGTGGATGGTCCTGCTTCTCTTGAGGGAGCCCCAACCGAAGAGCCCGGTGAGGTATTCGAGCTTCTCCAAGAGGGACCGAAGAAGTCCAAGCTCAAATCTTTCAATCCACGGACCATGCTCAGCGCCGGTCTGGCGGTTGCTGTTCTTGGTGTCGGTGGCTTTGTGGCCGTCAACCAGTTCGAGTCCAGCGACAGCGCCGGGAACGGAGCCGGCAGCCCTGAAGCCGCGGTTTCACAGTTCTTCGGGAGCCTCGAAGACGAGGACTTCCTGGGCGCCGCCGAAATCATGGAGCCGGCCGAACGCCGCACCATGGTGAACCCCGGCATCGAAATGGTCGGAGAACTGCAGCGGATCGGCATTCTCGCCGAAGGAATGGACCTTGGTGATGTGCCGGGCATCGACCTGCAGTTCACCAACATGACCTACACGCCACAGTCCATCGGTGGCGGCGACGTCGCCGTGCGGGTGCAGGTTGACGGCACCGTCAGCGGCACCGGCGATCCTGGAAGCCTTCCGTTCGGTTCCCTGATCACCGACAATCTTCCGCCCGAAGCCCTGGCCGAACTTACCGCCGAAGGCGAAACGATCGCTGACGCTTCGGTGGAGAGCATCGACGACCTCGGTGTGGTTGCGGTGCAGCGCGACGGCGAGTGGTACGTCAGCCTCTGGTATTCGGTGGCCGAAGCGATCCGCGCCGAGGAACAGGTCGAAGGTTTGCCGGCCTTTGGCCAGGGACCAACGCCATCAGGTGGCGAGTCGCCCGAAGACGCCGTGTGGGCCATGGTCCGCGCAGGCCAAGAGCTCGACCTCGCCGCAATGATCGGTGCGCTTGACCCGCAAGAAACCGCCGTGCTGTACGACTACTCCAACCTCTTTCTGCCCGATGCCCAGTCACAGATCGACGGTGCAGCGGCTGACGTCGACATCGAGGTCACGCGCCTCGATATGCGATCGGAGATCGACGGCGACAACGGTCAGGTGTGGATCGATGGAGCGGCGTTTGAAGCCTCCGCAGAGGGCGAGAAGATTCGCGTCGACACCGCCGCTGATTGCGTGGTCGAAGTCGTAAGCGATGGCAGTTGTGAAGTCTCACAGAGCGACATCGAAGAGATGGGTGCCGGACTCGGTCTCGGATCGACGCTGGCCACCGGCGGCTCGATTCGAGTCCACATGATCGATGGCCGCTGGTACCTGTCGCCCACGTCATCCTTGATGCAGCCCATGCTCGAGGCCCTGCGCGGACTCGAGAGGGCGCAACTCCAGGGCTGGATCGACGATCCGGAAAGCCTGCTTGGCGAGGACGGACCATTCGGCGCAGTGGGTCTTCTTCCGCTCCAGATTCTGGGCGGGGGAGTCTCGCAGAGCTTTGAGGAGATCGGTTCGGTCGTCGGTGGCGGCGAGTTCGAGTCCGAGTTCGAGGCAACCAGCCCGGTTGACGATCAATTCGAAGACTTCCCGCCCGTGAGCACCACGGTCCTCGAGTGCTGCGACGGCGAGCCGGAATTCGAAGACGAACTGCCGATTGACGGAACCACCACCACGTCTTCGGTGCCCGAGTTCACCTTTGACGCACCACTCCCCGGAACCGAGCCAACAACGGTTCCGCCGGCACCGGTTCCCGAGACCACCGCGCTGCCTCCGACCACCGCCCCGGACACCAGCACCACGACGACAACCGCCGCGCCTGCGACGGGTGTCGATGGCGACGCCGAGACCGTCCTGATCTTTCGGGTACTCGAAGCCGCCCCGGCCGGCACCTCGGCCTGGAGTGTGCTCGCCGAACCGATCGACGTGACTCCCGACGAGGCCGCCCAGTACCCGGGCGCCCTTACCGAGGATCAGGCAGCTTCCATCGAAGGCTGGGTCACCCTGACCGCGGTTGAGCCTGGCGATATTCTTCGCTTCGAGTGGTTCATCGACGAGTAACGTCGCCGTGTGACCCACCCTGTTTCCTTTGCCGATGTAGCCGATGCTGCCTCGAGACTTGACGGGGTCGCGATACGAACCCCGGTCATAACCCATCCGGTCATCGATGCGTTGGCAGGCGCCGAAGTGTTCCTCAAGGCCGAGAACCTTCAACGCACAGGTGCCTTCAAATTTCGGGGCGGGTACAACGCGGTGCGTTCGTTGCCGCCAGATCAGCTGGCTTCTGGCGTCGTTGCATACTCATCGGGGAACCATGCTCAGGCGGTAGCTATGGCGGCGACCCTCTGCGGAACCTCATCGGTCATCGTCATGCCCACCGATGCGCCTCCGGAGAAACTTGCCGGAACCGAAGCCAACGGTGCCCGGGTGGTGCTGTATGACCGCTACGCCGAGAACCGGGCCGAGATCGCTGGCGAGATCGCCGAGCGTGAAGGTCGGGCCATCATCGCGCCCTACGATCATCCCGCCGTTCTCGCCGGACAGGGCACCGTAGGGCACGAACTGGTGCAGCAGGTTCCGGATCTCGACGCCATCGTGGTCTGTGTGGGGGGCGGGGGCCTTCTTGCCGGGTGTGTCCTGGCCGCCCACAACCACGATCCGGACATCGTGTTCTTCGGGGCCGAGCCCCTGGCCGGAAACGACCATGCGTTGTCGGCTGCGGCAGGCGAGCGGGTGAGCATCGATGTCCCGCGCACCATCGCCGATGGGCAGGCGGTGCAGGCTCCGGGCGAACTCACCTGGCCCATCAACCAGGAGCACGTTGAGGCGTTCCCTCTGGTCAGCGATGATGAGCTCGTCGCCACGATGAAGTTGTTGTTCACCCACACAAAGCTGGTGGTTGAGCCGAGTGGCGCAAGCGCGCTGGCCGCCCTCCTCCACCGCGACCTCGGTCTCGCAGGAAAACGGGTTGCCGTGACGCTGTCGGGAGGCAACGTTGGGCTCGAACGTTTTTCTCAGCTTGTGTTCCCCTCAGAGACGCCGAGCCCATGACCGCGGCAGTGATCTTCGACTTCGACGGCACGATCATCGATACCGAGACGGCCCAGTACGAGTCGGTGAATGCGGAGTTTCAGCGACACGGGGTCACCTATGACCTCGAGCTGTTCAAGAGCGGCATTGGCGGTGCCGACCACCGCCACTGGACCGAGGTTCTCCAGGGTCTCGTCGGCCCCATCGACGATCTTGCTGCCGTGCAGGAACGGCGCCTGAAGGCCAACTATCAGCGAGTCGAAAGCGTCGAACTTCGTCCCGGCGTTCTCGAGGTGATCGAGATGACCGAGCGCGCCGGTCTGCCGCTTTCGGTGGCTTCGAGTTCGCCCAGCTCGTGGGTCGAGCACCACCTTGAGGCCCGCGATCTTCGTCGCCGCTTTGCCAATGTCTCCACCCGCGATTTCGTCGAGCACGCAAAGCCGTGGCCGGATGTCTTTCTGCATGCGGCCGAGCAGCTCGACGTCGAACCTCGGGAGTGTGTGGTCATCGAGGACTCAGCGAACGGCGTCACCGCCGCAAAGGCAGCGGGCATGACCTGTGTCGTTGTGCCCAACCCGATCACCCGTGACGCTGATTTCAGCGGCGCCGACTACGTGCTCGAAACGTTGCTTGATTTCCCGGCAGAACTGCTGAGTCCGCCTATCCGCTAGAGCGTGCTTGGGCCTACGCTCGCGTTTGATGACCTTTCCGCAGCGCAGGCCTCGTCGGCTCCGCACGACGGCGGCGATCCGCCGACTGGTGGCCGAAACCAAACTCGATGTCGACGACCTCATCGCACCGTTGTTCGTGCGCGAGGACGTCACCGAGCCTCAGCCGATCCACTCGCTTCCGGGCGTGATGCAGCACAGTCGTGCTTCGCTCCGTCAAGAGGTGAAAGAACTTCGTGATCTCGGGGTGCCCGCAATCGTCTTGTTCGGGGTTCCCGCGACGAAAGACGCGATGGGCAGCGAGGCCTGGAACCCAGACGGCATCGTGCAGCTTGCGCTGAAAGACCTGCGCGACGACCTGGGCGACGACGTCGTGCTCATGGCTGACCTCTGCGTCGACGAGTACACCGACCACGGCCATTGCGGCATCGTCGACATTTACGGCAACGTCGACAACGACGCCACGCTCGAACTCTACGAGCGAGCCGCAATTGCACAGGCCAACGCGGGGGCCCATGTGGTGGCGCCGTCGGGAATGATGGACGGCCAGGTACTGGCCATTCGCGAGGCCCTCGACGACGAAGGGCATACCAACACCGCCATCCTCGCCTACGCCGCCAAATACGCCTCGGCGCTCTATGGCCCGTTTCGCGACGCGGTCGATGTCTCGATCGCCGATGGCGGCGACCGCAAGGGTTATCAGCAGGATTTTCGCAACGCCCGCGAAGCGCTGGTCGAGATTCACGCCGACATCGCCCAGGGCGCCGACATGGTCATGGTGAAGCCGGCAATGGCCTACCTCGACATCATCGCCAAGGCGCGTGCCGAAGTCGACGTCCCGCTGGCGGCCTATCAGGTGTCGGGTGAGTACTCGATGATCAAGGCTGCGGGAGCCAACGGTTGGATCGACGAGGACGCCGTGTCACTCGAGCATCTCATCGCCATCAAACGAGCTGGCGCCGACATGATTCTCACCTACTACGCCCGCCACATTGCCGAAAGACTCTCCACATGAGCTCACCCGAGCTGTCCAGCGACGCCCTCTTCGAACGGGCCAAGAAGGTTATTCCCGGCGGAGTCAACTCGCCGGTTCGCGCCTTTGGTTCGGTTGGGGGTCGACCGTACTTCGCAGCCCGGGCCGAAGGCCCCTATCTGTGGGATGTCGAGGGCAACCGGTACATCGACTGGGTGCAGAGTTACGGCCCGGGTATCGCCGGTCATGCCCACCCCAAGATCATCGAAGCGGTGCGCGAAGCAGCCCTGGCCGGCACCACCTACGGCGCTCCCACCGAGCGCGAAGTCCTGTTGGCCGAGCAGGTGGCCGACCGGGTTCCCGGCGTCGAGATGGTCCGGCTCGTCTCCAGCGGCACCGAAGCTGCGATGTCGGCGATTCGTCTGGCCCGTGGCGCCAGTGGCCGCGACAAGATCCTCAAGTTCGCGGGCCACTACCACGGACATAGCGACGCCCTTCTGGCCGCTGGCGGAAGTGGGGTGGCCAACCAGGGACTCTCCGGCTGCGACGGTGTCACCGAGGGCGCGGTGGGCGACACCATCGTGGCGCCGTGGAACGTGATGCCCGAGATCACCGACGACATCGCCGTGGTTTGTGTCGAAGCGCTGCCCGCCAATATGGGTCTGGTGCCGCCGAAGGAGGGCTTTCTCCAGGAGCTTCGGGCTGCGTGTGACGCGGCTGGCGCGCTTCTGTTGTTCGATGAAGTCATCACCGGGTTCCGGTTAGCTCGGGGCGGAGCCACCGAATTCTTCGGCGTGCAGCCCGACGTGTGGTGCTTTGGCAAGGTCATCGGTGGCGGCTTGCCGGTGGGAGCGTTTGCCGCCAGCACCGAAATCATGAGTCACCTGGCGCCCCTGGGTGGCGTGTATCAGGCAGGCACGTTGTCGGGGAACCCGCTGGCGACCGCCGCCGGCCTGGCGACCCTAGAGCTTCTCGATGCAGGTGCCTACGAACAGCTCACCGCCAAGGCAACCCGGTTGGCCGACGGGATGACCGAGGTACTCGCCAGTGCCGGGCTTACCGCCATTGTGCCCAGAGTCGGCTCGCTGGTGGGCATCTTCTTTACCGACACGGCACCCACCAACTTCGACGAAGCATCGGCGGCCGCCGAGAACGGCATCTACCCCAAGTTCTTCCACGAGCTACTCACCCGAGGTGTGGCCTGGGCCCCAGGCGCCTACGAGGTCCTCTTCCCAAGCCTCGCCCACACAGAAGAAGTAATCGACCAAACCATCGAAGCAGTAGGCCAAGCCGCAAAACAGGTTCTGTAACTCTGGTCGCTCTCGTCGCTGCGCTCCTTCGCTCTG